>JAJYHA010000160.1 GCA_021784995.1 Myxococcales bacterium | reverse complement strand
CGGGGGCGCGCCTGAGGGGGGGCGGGCGCGGGCCGGCTCGTCCCCGGCGCACCGGCGACGGGGATCGCAGAGCGGCTCAGAGCGCCGTGTCGTGGCGCGGCGCGGTGCGGATCCCCTCCGCGGCGCGGTCGGCCTTCAGCTTCTTCATGCGGCGGCGGATGAGCTCGCGCTTCAGGCTCGACAGGTGGTCGACGAAGAGCGTTCCGTCGAGGTGATCGACCTCGTGCTGGACGGCGATCGCGAGCAGCCCGTCGCATTCGAGCTCGAAGGGCTTCCCGGCGTAGTCGAGGGCGCGCACCCACACCTTGGCCGCGCGCTCCACCTCCTCCGCCTCGCCCGGCACCGAGAGGCAGCCCTCGGTGTAGGTCGTCTGGCCCTCGGCCCTCGCGATCTCGGGGTTGACGAGGTGGACGAGCTTCTGCCCCTCCTGCCGGGGCGAGGTGTCGATGACGATGCAGCGGTGGCCCTCCGCGATCTGGGGCGCCGCCAGCCCCACCCCCTCGGCGGCGTACATCGTCTCGGCCATGTCGGTGAGCAGCCGCCGGACGTCGTCGTCGACGCGGTCGACGGGCCTCGCCACCTTCTTGAGGACGGGGTCGGGCCAGACCAGGATCTCGCGGATCATTCGATCCGGGAGTGTACCGACGCCGGTCCGTGCCTGCCACCCGATCGCGAGGTCACAGCATCGAGTAGGGATCCACGTCGAACCGCACCTGCGCCATCCGCGCGGCGCGTGGCAGGGCGGCGAGGAGGCGGCGGTGCACGGCGCGGAGCGGCTCCGGGCGCGCGGCGCGGAAGAGGAGGTGCCAGCGCGTCTTGCCGCGCAGCCGCTCGAGGGCGGCCGGGGCCGGGCCGAGCAGCGAGACGGCCTCGCCGAGCACCGGGCGCGCGGCCGCGGCCAGCGCCTCGGCGCAGCGGCGGGTCCCCGGGTCGGAGCCCTCCACGCGGACGGCCAGCAGGCGCGAGAAGGGCGGCCAGCCCGCCGCCCGCCGGTCCGACAGCTCGGCCTCCGCGAAGCCGTCGAAGTCGTGCCGGAGGGCGCACCGGACGGCGGGCGCGTCCGGGTTCCAGGTCTGCACCAGCACCCGGCCGGGCTCGGTCCCGCGCCCGGCGCGGCCCGCCACCTGGGTGAGGAGGTGGAAGGTGCGCTCGGAGGCGCGGAAGTCGGGCAGCGCGAGGGCGGTGTCCGCCAGGACCACGCCCACCAGGGTGACGCCCGGGAAGTCGTGGCCCTTGGTCACCATCTGCGTGCCCACGAGCACGTCGAGCTCGCGGTTGGCGAACCGGGCCAGCACGGCCGCCACGTCGTCCACCGACGCGACCGCGTCCCGGTCGAGGCGGGCGACGCGGGCCGAGGGGAGGAGCGCGCGCACCGCGGCCTCGACCTGCTCCGTCCCGACGCCGACGCCGCGGCGGGGGCCGCCGCACGCCGGGCAGGCCGGCGTCACGGGCTCCGTGGCGCCGCAGTAATGGCACAGGAGCACGCCCCGCCGGCGGTGGTGCGTGAGCGCGACGGCGCAGCGGGCGCAACGCTCCTCCCGGCCGCAGGCCTCGCACACGACCAGGGTCTCGAAGCCGCGCCGGTTGAGGAACAGGATCGACTGGTTCCCGGCCGCGAGCGTCGCCTCCAGGGCCTCGGCGAGCGGCGGCGAGAGGAGGCCGGCGGCGCCGGCGGCCGGCCTCCACCGGGTCAGGTCCACCAGCTCGACCTCCGGAAGCGGGCGGCCGTCGATGCGCCGCGGCAGCGAGAGCGGCCGGTAGCGGCCCCGGCGGACGTTCTCGACCGTCTCGAGGGAGGGCGTCGCGGAGCCGAGCACGCAGACGGCGCCCGCCTGCTTCGCGCGCACGACGGCGAGGTCCCGCGCCTGGTACGGCGGGCCCTCCTCCTGCTTGAACGACGGGTCGTGCTCCTCGTCCACCACCAGCACCGCCAGGTCCTGCACCGGGGCGAAGACGGCGCTGCGCACGCCCACGCAGATCCGCGCCTGGCCGTGCCGGAGCCGGAGCCACTCGGCGTGGCGCTCCGCGGGGGAGAGCCCGCTGTGCAGGAGCGCGACGTCCTCCCCGAACCGGGCGCGGAAGCGGCCGGCGAGCTGCGGCGTGAGCGCGATCTCGGGCACCAGCACGAGCGCCCCGCGCCCGGCGGCGCGCGCCCGCTCGATGGTCCGGAGGTAGACCTCCGTCTTGCCGGAGCCGGTGACGCCGTGCAGGACGAAGGTGGCGAAGGCGCGGGCGTCCAGCGCCGCCGCGACGGCCTCGATGGCCTCGCGCTGCTCCGGCGTCGGCGACGGCGCCGCGCCCGAGGCGGCGAGGAGCGCGCCCGGCGGCGCCTGCGGCTCGGTGGAGAGCGTCACCAGCCCCTTCTCGCCGAGCGCCGCGAGGACGGTCCGGCAGGCCGGGAAGGCGGCGCGCAGCTCCTCGACGGTGATCCGGCCGCGCGCGACGAGGTACTCGAGCACGGCGTGCTGGGCCCGCGCCCGGCGCGCCAGCGCGGAGAGCGCGCCGGCGGCGCCCTCCGCCGGCGCGGCCCACTCGACGCCCCGGCGGTGCGGTG
>JAJYHA010000019.1 GCA_021784995.1 Myxococcales bacterium | reverse complement strand
CGCTGCTGCGCACCGGGGCGCGGGCGGTGGCGAACGCGCGAGACGTCCTCCAGGAGCTGGGCGCGGGCGCGCAGCTCTCCCTGCGGCCCGCGGACGACGTGCCGGTGCCGGTGCTCGCGAGGGACGAGAGCGCGCTGCTGGGCGCGCTCGGTCGGGCGCCGCGCCACGCCGACGAGGTGGCCCGCGCCGCCGGGCTCGCGCCGGGGCCCGCCCTGGCGGGGCTGCTCCTGCTGGAGATCCGAGGCCTGTGCGAGCAGCGGCCGGGCCATTACTTCCTGCGCCGCGACTAGCACGGCCCACCGAAGAAGGACGCATGTCCCCCCAGGCCAAGACCGCACGAAGGAGCACCAGGAAGACCGCGACGCGCGTGGACCGGTCGGACGCCCCGTCCGGCGCGGTCGCGCGGCGCACCGAGACGAAGCCCCCGGGTGGACCGACCCTGGTGGTGGTCGAGTCGCCGGCGAAGGCCAAGACCATCAAGAAGTACCTGGGGCGGTCCTTCGACGTGCGGGCGTCGGTGGGGCACGTGAAGGACCTGCCGAAGTCACGCATCGGGGTGGACATCGAGCGGGGGTTCCTCCCCGACTACGACGTCATCAAGGGGAAGGCGAAGGTCCTCTCCGAGATCAAGCGCGCCGCGCGGAAGGCCGACCGGGTGCTCCTGGCCACCGACCCCGACCGCGAGGGCGAGGCGATCGCCTGGCACATCGCGGAGGAGCTCGGCGGCGGCACGCACGAGCAGGGCGGCAAGGTGCGCCGCGTCCTCTTCAACGAGATCACGAAGAGCGCCATCCAGAAGGCGATCCGGGAGCCGATCGACCTCGATCGGAGGAAGTTCGACTCGCAGCAGGCGCGGCGCATCCTCGACCGGCTCGTCGGGTACCAGATCAGCCCCATCCTGTGGCGCAAGGTGCGGCGGGGCCTCTCGGCGGGCCGGGTGCAGTCGGTGGCGGTGCGGCTGGTCGTGGACCGCGAGCGCGAGATCCAGGCGTTTCGCCCCGAGGAGTACTGGACCGTGGACGCCGACCTGGGCGCGGCGGTTCCGCCCGACTTCCGCGCCAGGCTCGTCAAGGTGGAGGGGCAGCGCGCCGAGCTGAAGGACGGCGCGACCACCCGGGCCCTCGTCGAGGAGCTCGGGCGCGAGCGCTTCACCGTCGCCGCGGTGGAGCGCAAGGAGCGCCGCCGCAACGCGCCGCCTCCCTTCACCACGGCCAAGCTGCAGCAGGAGGCGGCCAACCGCCTCGGCTTCACGGCCAAGAAGACCATGACCCTGGCCCAGCGCCTCTACGAGGGCGTCGACCTGGGCGACGAGGGCGCCGTCGGCCTCATCACCTACATGCGCACCGACTCGGTGCGCCTCTCGAACGAGGCCATCGAGGCGGCCCGCGCGTACATCGCCGGGACCTACGGGGCCGATCACCTCCCGGAGCAGCCCAACGTCTACCGGACGCGGCAGAAGGCCGCCCAGGAGGCCCACGAGGCGGTGCGGCCCACCTCGCTCGAGTGGACGCCGGAGCGCGTGGAGCCGTATCTGGAGGCGATGGGCGAGCGCGACATGCTCCGCCTCTACCAGCTCGTCTGGAAGCGCTTCGTCGCCTGCCAGATGGTGCCGGCCGTCTACGACCAGACCACGGCCGACGTCGCGGCCGGCCGCGGCACCTTCCGGGCCACCGGCTCCATCCTGAAGTTCCCGGGCTACCTGGCGGTGTACGGCGCGCAGCGCCCGGAGGACGAGGCGGGGGCGCAGCCGGAGCCGGCGGCGGAGGGCGAGGTGGGCGAGGGGAAGGAGCGGAACCAGGAGCGCGTGCTGCCGCCCCTCGAGGAGGGCATGCTCCTCGAGCTCCGGCGGCTCGACCCGCAGCAGCACTTCACGCAGCCGCCGCCCCGCTTCAACGAGTCGTCCCTCATCAAGGAGCTCGAGGAGCGCGGCATCGGCCGGCCCTCCACCTACGCCGCCATCCTCTCGACCATCCAGGAGAAGGGATACGTGGAGAAGGTGGAGCGCAACTTCAAGCCCACCCACCTCGGCACCCTCGTCACGGACGAGCTGGTGAAGAGCTTCCCGGGCGAGATGGAGATCGGCTTCACGGCCGGCATGGAGGAGAAGCTCGACGAGATCGAGGAGGGGGGTGCCCAGTGGCAGGAGGTCCTGAGGGACTTCTACACCGGGTTCAAGAAGGACCTCGAGGAGGCCGAGAAGAACATACGGGACGTCAAGCGCCAGGAGATCGCCACCGAGCTCACCTGTGAGAAGTGCGGCAAGCCGATGGTGATCAAGTGGGGCCGCATGGGCGAGTTCCTGGCCTGCTCCGGCTATCCGGAGTGCCGCAACACGATGAACTTCCAGCGCGAGGAGGACGGCCGGATCGTGCCCATCCGGGAGGAGGAGATCACCACCGACGAGAAATGCCCGAGCTGCGGGGCGCCGATGGTGGTGAAGCGCGGTCGGTTCGGCCGGTTCCTGGCCTGCTCCCGGTATCCCGACTGCAAGACCTCGAAGCCGATCTCCATCGGTGTGAGCTGTCCCAAGGGCTGCGGCGGCTACATCAGCGAGCGCCGCTCGAAGCGCGGCAAGACGTTCTACGGCTGCTCTTCCTACCCCAAGTGTGACTTCGTCTCGTGGGATCGCCCGCGCGCGGAGAGCTGTCCGAGCTGCGGCAGCACCTACCTCCTCCAGAAGTTCTCGAAGCGGACCGGCGCCTTCGTGGCCTGCCCCAACAAGGAGTGCGACTTCCGCCGGGAGGAGGGGGGCGGCGCGGGGAGCGACTCCGACGCGCCGCCGGTGCCGGCCGAGCCCGAGGCGTAGCCGGGGCGCCGGCGCGCGCGGGCGCTTCCACGGCGCCGGCCGCGGCGCGCCTCCGGTCTCCCGCGCTTGCGGTACAACCAGGGGCGCCGATGGGCCCGGGCGACAGCCCACCGCGGCAGCGCCGGTTCCGGCCGGAGGGCCCGCGGTGGACGGAGCGCGATGGCCGACGACGTCGTCACGGTGATCGGGGGAGGGCTGGCGGGGAGCGAGGCCGCCTGGCAGCTCGCGTCGGCCGGGCTCACGGTCGAGCTGCGCGAGATGAAGCCCGCGCGGCGGTCGCCGGCGCACCGTCTCGACGGGCTGGCCGAGCTCGTGTGCTCCAACTCCCTGCGCTCCGACAACCCGGAGAACGCCGTCGGGCTTCTCCACGAGGAGCTCCGCGGTCTGGGGAGCCTCGTGCTCGCGTCGGCCGACGCCACGCGCGTCCCCGCCGGCGACGCGCTGGCCGTCGACCGCGAGCGCTTCAGCGAGCTCGTGACGCGCCGGATCGGGGCGCACCCCCGGATCCGCCTGATCCCGGGCGAGGTCACCGAGCTGCCCTCCGGCCCGGCGCCGGCCGTGGTGGCGACGGGGCCGCTGACCGGCGACGCGCTGGCCGAGGCCATCGCGCGCGCGTGCGGGGGGCACCTGCACTTCTACGACGCCGTCGCGCCGATCGTCCTGGCCGAGTCGGTCGACCCGTCGATCGCCTATGCGCGCTCCCGCTGGGACAAGGGGGGCGGCGACGACTACCTCAACCTGCCCCTCGACGAGGCGGAGTACCGCGCCTTCGTGGAGGCGCTGCTCGCGGGTGAGAAGGTGGCGCCGCACGCCTTCGAGGAGCCGCGCTACTTCGAGGGGTGCCTGCCCGTCGAGGTGATGGCGGCCCGCGGCGTCGAGGTGCTGGCGCACGGGCCCATGAAGCCCGTCGGGCTCGAGGATCCGCGCACGGGGCGGCGTCCGCACGCGGTGGTGCAGCTCCGCCGGGAGGACGAGGCCGGGACGGCCTACAACCTGGTCGGCTTCCAGACGCGTCTCACCTGGCCCGAGCAGCGGCGCATCTTCCGCGAGCGCATCCCGGGCCTGCGCCGGGCCGAGTTCGTGCGCCTGGGGCAGATCCACCGGAACACCTTCCTCGACGCGCCCCGCGTGCTGGCCCCCGACCTCTCGCACCGCGAGCGGCCGCACCTCTTCTTCGCCGGCCAGATCACGGGCGTCGAGGGCTACGTCGAGTCGACCGCCTGCGGCCTCCTCGCCGCCCGCGCCGTGCTCGATCGTCTGGCCGGCCGGACGTTCCGCCCGCCGCCCCCGGCCACGGCCCTGGGCGCCCTCCATCGCCACCTGGGCGGCGCCGCCGCGCCTGCGGGCGGCGCCTACCAGCCCACCAACGTCGTCTACTCGCTCTTCCCACCGCTCGAGGTCAGGGCGCGCGGGAAGCTGGGCCGGAAGCGGGCGCACGTCGAGCGCGCCCGCAGGGAGATCGCGTCATGGCGCTGACCCGCCCCGTCCGCCTCGCCGCCCTGGCGGCGCTCCTCGCCTGCACGCGCCCCGAGGCGCCGCCGTCGCGGGGGCGGCGCGTGGCGGAGGGCGCCGCGGTCGCGCTGCGCGCCTCCGCCGACGGCGCATACCTGGCGTTCCTGCGCGGGTGCCGCCCGCTCGCCGACCGGACCCTGCCGCCCGGCTCGGCCTCGTGCGATCTCGAGGTGGTCGCCGCCTCCGGCGGCGCGCCGCGGCGCGTGGCGGAGGGCGTGACGAGCCTGGGGGCCGGGTTCGCATGGGGCGCCGCCGGCCACGTGCTGGCCGCGCTCGGGGCGTACGATCCGGTCGAGGGGCGCGGAGCGCTCGTGCTGTGGGCCGGCGGCCCGGTCCGCGCGCTCGCGCAGGACGTCACCTACTACGGCTTCGATCGCGCCGGAGCGCGGCTGGGCTGGGTCTCGGAAGGGCGGCTGCACGTGGCGTCGGCGGACGGGAGCGCCCCGCTCGTGGTCGAGGGTGCGGACCGTGTCTCCACGTTCGAGTTCGGCGGGCCGCGCGGCGTGCGCCTCCTGGCGCGCCGCAGCACCCGCGCCGGCGCGGCGCTGCTCGCGCTGGCCGAGGACGCCAGGGCGTCGCCCGTCGCGGCCGGCGTCCAGGAATACCGTTTCTCGCCCGACGGGGCGCGGTACGCCTTCACGGCCGGGCCGGCGCGCGACCTGGTGACGGCGGCGGCCGGCTCCCCCCTCCGCCCCGGCCCGCCCGTCGGCCGCGAGGTGTCGGCGTTCCTCTTCTCTTCCCGCGGAGAGCTCGCGTTCGTGGCCGACGCCGCTCCGGGACGGCAGGGCGACCTGCACCTGCTCCCGGTGGCGGGCGCGCCGGTCCGGCTGGCGCCGCGGGCCGGCGAGCCGCGGTGGTCCGCGGACGGGACGCGCCTCGCGTGGCTGCAGGAGTACGATCCGCGGTCACGGACCGGCCAGCTCGCGGTGGCCGGCGCGGGGCGGGCGCCGGAGGTGATCGCGCGCACCGTGTCGGACTTCGACCTCGCGCCCGACGGCTCCGCGGTCGCGTGCCTGGTGCACGAGACGGCCGGGGGGTACTCGGTGAACCTGGTCCTCGCCCGGCCTGGCACCGGCGCCCCGGCCGTCACGGTGGCGCGCGGCGTCTTCGGCTTCTCGTTCTCGCCCGACGGGGCGTGGCTCTACTACCGCACCGCCTGCACGCGCGAGGCGGAGGCGTGCGATCTCCTCCGCATCCCGGCCACGGGGCTGGCCGCCGGCGCCCGGCCCGAGCGGATCGCGGAGGGGGCCAAGAGCTTCGAGTTCGCGCCCGGCCGGCCCGGCCGGCTGCTGGTCGGGTGGGCGCGCAAGGACCGCATCGCCCTCGACCTGGCGATCTGGGAGGGCGGCGCCCTCCGGGCCGTGGACACCTCCGCGCTGCCCGGGTCGGCGCAGTTCCTGGGGGGCGACCCGGCGCGGCTCGGCTACGTGGTCACCGATCCGCGGCGCGCCGGGGTGTACGTCGCCGAGCTGCGCTGACCTCCTCCCGGGGCGGAGCGCGGCGGGCCGGAAACTGGCCCGCCGGCGCCCGCTCTGGTACCGCTCGGCCATGGTCGCCGCCGCTCCGCTCGCTCCGGAGATCCAGCGCTTCGCGCGGCACCTCGCCACCGAGCGGCGGGGCTCGCCCCACACCGCCCGCGCCTACCTGAGCGATCTGGCGCAGTACGCCGCCTACCTGGCGGAGGTCGGCGTCCCGCTCGTCCCCTCCTCGGCCGCCGCGGTGCGCGGCTTCCTCGCCCGGGCGGCTGGGCGCGGCGGCCCGGCGACGCTCGGGCGGAAGCTCTCGGCGCTTCGCAGCTTCTACCGTTTCCTGGTGCGGGAGGGGCTCGCGCCCTCCAACCCCGCGCGCGGGATGGCGAGCCCGAGACGACCGCGGCGGCTGCCGGAGGTGCTCCCGGAGGAGGAGGTCGCTGCGCTGGTGGAGGCGCCCGCCGGCGAGGGCGCGCTGGCGCTGCGTGACCGCGCCCTCCTGGAGCTGCTCTACGGGAGCGGGGTGCGCGTCTCCGAGCTCACGTCGCTGTCGCTCGACGACGTCGATCTGGAGGGCGCCGAGGTGCGGGTCCTCGGCAAGCGCCGCAAGGAGCGCGTGGTCCCCTTCGGGCAGCCGGCGCGCGAGGCCTTGCGGCGCTGGCTGCAGGAGGGCCGCCCTCGGCTCGCGGCGGGCCCCGACCACGGGAGCGCGCGCGGCGCGCTCTTCCTGAACTTCCGGGGAGGGCGCCTCTCCACGCGCTCCGTCGCGCGGCGCCTCGACCGCGCGGTGCTGGCGAGCGGCGTGGCGCGCCACGTCCACCCCCACGTGCTGCGCCACTGCTTCGCCACCCATCTCCTCGGCAACGGCGCCGACCTGCGCGCCATCCAGGAGCTGCTGGGCCACGCATCGCTCTCCACCACGCAGCGCTACACGCACCTGGACTGGCAGCGCCTGGCGGCCGTGTACGACGCCGCGCACCCCCGGGCGAGGCAGGGGTCCTGACGCGCTTGCCGCCGCCGGCGCGCCGCGCTACGTGGGATGGATGCTCCACGGCACGACCATCCTGTGCGTTCGCCGCGACGCCAACGTGGTGATGGCCGGCGACGGCCAGGTGACGCTGGACAAGACGGTGATGAAGTCCAGCGCGCGGAAGGTCCGCCGCCTGGCGGAGGGCCAGGTCCTGGCGGGCTTCGCCGGCGCGACGGCCGACGCCTTCCAGCTCTTCGAGCTCTTCGAGAAGAAGCTGAAGGAGCACGCGAGCTCGCTCCCCCGCGCCTCGGTGGAGCTGGCGAAGCAGTGGCGGACCGATCGCCTGCTCCGGCGGCTGGAGGCGCTGCTGGTGGTCGCCGATCGCGAGCACACGCTGGTGCTGTCGGGCGCCGGCGACGTGATCGAGCCGGACACCGTGCCCGGCGGCGGGGCGGCCGCCGTCGGCTCGGGCGGCCCGTACGCGCTCGCGGCGGCGCGCGCGCTGCTCGCCCACTCCCCTCTCCCGCCCCGGCGCGTGGCGGAGGAGGCGATGAAGCTCGCCGCCGAGATCTGCATCTACACCAACGACCACGTCACCCTCGAGGAGCTCTGACCCGTGGATCCCATGAGCCTCACGCCGCGGCAGATCGTGGCGGAGCTGGACCGCTACATCGTGGGGCAGGCGAGCGCCAAGCGCGCCGTGGCCATCGCGCTCCGCAACCGGTGGCGCCGCCAGCACGTGGCGGACGACCTGCGCGACGAGATCCTCCCCAAGAACATCGTCATGATCGGACCGACCGGCGTCGGGAAGACGGAGATCGCGCGCCGCCTGGCGCGGCTCGCCGGGGCGCCCTTCGTCAAGGTGGAGGCCTCCAAGTTCACCGAGGTCGGGTACGTGGGGCGCGACGTGGACTCCATGGTCCGCGACCTGGTCGAGGCGGCGGTGAAGCTGGTCAAGGAAGAGGAGATGGAGAAGCTGCGGGGCCGCGCCAGCGAGGCGGCGGAGGACAGGGTGCTCGACGCGCTCGGGTACGGCGGCTTCGGCATGGGCATCCGCTCCGCCGTCCAGCGCGCCCGCGGGGAGGGCGAGCCGGAGCGCGCGGCGGCCGGCGGCCGCGACCGGGCGCGGGCCCAGCTCCGCGCCGGGACGCTCGACGACGAGGACGTGGAGGTGGAGCTGACCGAGCGCGGGTCCCCGGCCGTGCCCATCATGGCCCCCGGCATGGAGGACATGGCGCAGGGCCTGAACGACATGCTCAGCCAGCTCGGGAACAACCCCATCGTCTCGATGCTGGGGGGCGGTCCCCGCAAGCGGAAGCGCAAGGTGAAGGTGAAGGAGGCGCTGGCGCTCCTCACCGAGGACGAGGCGGCGCGCATGGTGGACCCGGAGCGCGTCACGCGGGAGGCGCTCGACCGCGCGCAGAACGCGGGCATCGTCTTCATCGACGAGATCGACAAGATCGCCGCGCGGGAGGGCGGCCATGGGCCGGACGTCTCGCGCGGCGGCGTGCAGCGCGATCTGCTGCCGATCGTCGAGGGGTCGAACGTCAACACCAAGTACGGGATGGTCAAGACGGACCACGTGCTCTTCATCGCGGCCGGCGCCTTCCACGTGAGCAAGGTGTCGGACCTCATCCCCGAGCTGCAGGGAAGGTTCCCGATCCGGGTGGAGCTCGACCCGCTGCGCCGCGAGGACCTGGTCCGGATCCTCAAGGAGCCCAGGAACTCGCTCGTCCGCCAGTACGTGTCGCTGCTCGCCACGGAGGGCGTCGACGTCCAGTTCACGGACGACGCCATCGAGGAGGTGGCGCGCATCGCCGCGGACGTGAACGACCGGATGGAGAACATCGGCGCGCGGCGCCTGCACACCGTGATGGAGCGGCTCCTGGACGACATCAGCTTCGACGCCGCCGAGAAGCGGGGGCAGCGCCTGGTCGTCGATCCGGCGTACGTGCGCCAGCGGATGGAGGGCGTGCTCGCGGACGAGGACCTCTCGAAGTACATCCTCTGAGGCGTGCTATAAGCGGCGCATGAATCGGACGGAGGAGCTCGCCGAGCGCGCACGGAAGGTCCTCACCCCGAACTACCGTCCGCAGCCCGTCGCGCTGGTGCGCGGCGAGGGCGCGCGCGTGTGGGACGTGGACGGGAAGGAGTACCTGGACTTCCTGGGCGGGGTGGCGGTGAACGTGCTGGGCCACTGCCACCCGGCGCTCGTCGAGGCGCTGGAGCGGCAGGCCCGCACCCTCTGGCACGTCTCGAACCACTTCCACATCCCCCGGCAGGTCGAGCTGGCCGAGGCGCTCCTGGCGCACACGCCCTTCGCGCGGCGTGCGTTCTTCTGCAACAGCGGCGCGGAGGCCAACGAGGTGATGCTCAAGCTCGCGCGCAAGTACCACGCCGACGCGGGCCATCCGGAGCGCAACGAGATCCTCGCCTGCCGCGACTCGTTCCACGGCCGGACCCTCTTCACGGTGACGGTGGGCGGGCAGGAGAAGTACCAGCACGGCTTCGAGCCGCTCGTGCCCGGCGTCCGCCACGTGCCCTACGGCGACGCCGCGGCGCTCGAGGCGGCGTTGACGGAGCGCACGGCCGCCTTCGTCGTCGAGCCGATCCTGGGGGAGGCGGGCGTGCTGCCGGCGCCCGACGGCTACCTGACGCGGGCGCGCGAGCTCACGCGCGCGCGCGGCGCCCTCCTCTGCCTGGACGAGATCCAGACCGGCATGGGCCGGACCGGCCGCTGGTGGGCGCACGAGTGGGAGGGCCTCGCGCCGGATCTCATGTCCTCGGCCAAGGGGCTCGCCGGTGGGTTCCCGATGGGTGCGCTGCTCGCGACCGCGGAGGTGGGCGACCACCTCGGCCCGGGGAGCCACGGCAGCACGTTCGGGGGGAACCCGCTCGCCTGCGCGGTGGCGCTGGCGGTGGTCCGGGAGCTGGCGGGGGGGATCCTCGAGCGCTCCCGCCCGGTGGCCGAGCGGCTCCGCCAGGGGCTGACGGCCCTGGCCGCGGGCGGCCGGGTGGCGCAGGTCCGCGGCCGTGGCATGCTCCTGGCCGTCGTGCTGCGCGGGGTCACGGCGGGTGAGGTCGGGCGGTGCGCGCGGGAGCGAGGACTCCTGGTGAACCCGATCGGGGACGAGGTGATCCGGATGGCGCCGCCCCTCACGCTCGAGCCCGGCGAGGTGGACCAGGCGGTGGCGCGCTTCGGGGCGGCCCTGGCCGCGGCGCCCGCGAGGTCCTGACATGACGCGCACCGGCAGGAGTCCCCGCCACTTCCTTCGGCTCACCGACCTCGCGCGCGAGGAGCTGCTCGATCTCGTGGAGCGCGCCGCCGAGTGGAAGCTCCTCGGGAAGGGCGGGCCGCGGCCGCTGGAGCGCATGACGCTGGGGCTGGTCTTCGAGAAGGCCTCCACGCGGACCCGGGTCTCCTTCGAGGTCGCCGCGTACCAGCTCGGCGGCAACGCCATGATGCTGTCGCCCCGCGACACGCAGCTGGGCCGCGGCGAGCCGATCAAGGACACGGCCCGCGTCCTGTCGCGCTACCTCGACGCGCTGGTGGTCCGCACCTTCGAGCACGCCAAGCTGGAGGACATGGCGGCGCACGCCAGCGTCCCCGTGGTGAACGCGCTCACCGACGCCTCGCACCCGTGCCAGGTGCTGGCCGACCTGCTCACCGTCACGGAGCGCTTCGGCGCCGACGCGCTCCGCCGGCGCTCGGTGGAGATCGCGTGGGTGGGGGACGGCAACAACATGGCGAACTCCTGGCTCGAGGCGTCGATCGTGCTCGGGCTGACCGTGCGCCTGGCCTGCCCGGAGGGCTACGAGCCCGATCCGGCGCTGCTGGCGCGCGCCGGGCGGCAGGCGCGCGTCCTGCGCGATCCAGCCGCGGCCGTCCGCGGCGCCCACGTGGTGAACACGGACGTGTGGGCCAGCATGGGCCAGGAGCAGGAGGCCCTGGAGCGCCGGCGGCGCTTCGCCGGGTTCACGGTCGACCCGGCGCTGCTCGCGCACGCGGCCCCCGGCGCCGTCGTGCTCCATTGCCTCCCCGCGCACCGCGGAGAGGAGATCTCCGAGGAGGTCCTGGAGGGGCCGCAGTCGGTGGTCTTCGACCAGGCAGAGAACCGGCTGCACGCGCAGAAGGCGCTGCTCGAGCTGCTCCTCGCTTGATCGGGCGAAGGTTTGACCCCCCACCTTCTCCGCCGGTAATCTCCGGGCCGGGGGTATTTCAGGCGTGTCCGACGACCGGCACAGCGTCCCGATCTCCAGCGCCGCCGACCTGGCGGAGGACGTCGAGCTCCCGCCGGAGCTGAAGACGCGCATCCTCGCGCTGCACGCGCGGCTGGACGACAGCACGCACTGGGAGCTGCTCGGGGTGCCCTGGAACGCGCCGGTGCCAGCGGTCCGCGCCGCCTACCTCGAGCTGGCCCGCGTCTACCACCCCGACCGGCACACCGGCCGCCGGCTCGGGAGCTACCTCCCGCGCATCGAGCGGATCTTCCGGGTGCTCACCGACGCGCGCGACGAGCTGTGCGACGAGGAGCGCCGCGCGCTCTACGTCCGGAAGACGGCGCCCCCCGAGGAGTTCGCCCGGATCGAGGCGCGGAGGATCCAGGACGAAGGGCGCGCGGGGGAGCGCCGCGCGCGCCTGGCCCGGTCCAACCCGCTCGTCGCCCGCGCCACCCGCGTCCAGGAGCTGGTCGATCACGGGAAGCGGGCGCTGGCGGAGGGTCGGTTCGCCCAGGCGGTCAACGACTTCACGACGGCCGCGGGGATCGACCCCCGCCACGCCGAGGCGCACGCGCTGGCGGAGGAGGCGCGGCGCCAGGCGGGTTCCGAGCGGGTCCGCGTCCTGCACGACGAGGCGCACGCCGCCGCCGCCGTCGGGCACCTCACCGAGGCCCTCGCGCTCCTGCGGGACGCCCTGAAGGCCGACCCGGGCGCGCTGCGCTGTGCCACCGCGGCGGCGGGCATCGCCCTCCGGGGCGGGAAGGTGGCGGAGGCGCTTCAGTTCGCCGAGCAGGCGGTCCGGGCCGCGCCGGAGGACGCGCAGGCCCTCGAGCTGCTCGCCTCCGCGCACCACGCCGCGGGGGACGATCGCGAGGCCCGGCGCGTGGCCCGGCGCGCGCTCGAGCTCCACCCCGAGCGCGGCACGACGCGAGAGCTCATGAAGAAGCTGCGCTGGAGCCCATTCCGATGAACGCGCCCGAACCCGTGATCGGGATCGACCTGGGCACGACCAACTCGGTGGTCGCGGCGGTCGTCGGCGGCGTGCCGCGCGTCCTGCCCGGCCGGACCGGGCAGCTGCTCACGCCCTCCGTGATCGGCATCGCCCGGAACGGCAAGCGGCTCGTGGGCCACATGGCGAAGCGCCAGGCCATCACCAACCCGGAGAACACCGTGTTCGCGGCCAAGCGCCTGATCGGGCGGCGCTGGGGGTCGCGCGAGGTGGAGGACGCGCGCAAGGTCCTCCCGTACGCGCTGGAGCCGGGCCCCGGCGGCAACGACGTGCGGATCCGGCTCGGGGACCGCGCCTGGTCCGTGCCGGAGGTCTCCGCGGCGGTGCTGGCCGACCTGAAGGCCGACGCGGAGACGTTCCTGGGCGGTCCCGTGCGTCGCGCCGTGATCACCGTCCCCGCCTACTTCAACGACGGCCAGCGGCAGGCCACGCGTGACGCCGGGCGCATCGCCGGCCTCGACGTCAAGCGCATCATCAACGAGCCGACGAGCGCAGCGCTGGCCTACGGCTTCGGCAAGGACATGGAGGAGAAGATCGCCGTCTACGATCTCGGCGGCGGCACGTTCGACATCTCCATCCTGGACATCGGCCG
>JAJYHA010000146.1 GCA_021784995.1 Myxococcales bacterium | reverse complement strand
CCGTCCGGCATGACGATGGCGGCGCCGGCGCCGTTGATGTCCTTCTGCCACTCGCCGATGGAGGTGCAGAAGCCCAGCCGCTCCACGTCGCGCACCGCCCGGTCGACGCCGCGCCGCACCGTCGGCCAGTCGGCCCCGAACTGCGGCCGGACCTGCTCCAGGATGGCCTCCCGCTCCCCCTCGGGCAGCGCCGCCAGCCAGGCCCGGCCGATGGCGGTGGTGGCCATGGGCATCCGCGCCCCGGGGAGGAGCCGCAGCCCCACCAGCGCGTCGCTCTCCACCGTCTCCACCAGCAGCATCATCAGCTTGTCGCGCCGGGCCAGCGCGACGATGGAGTTGCCGGCCCGCGCCAGCTGCTCCATCAGCGGCCGCGCGACGCCGCGCATGTCGAGGTGCGCCATGGCCACGAAGCTCAGCGAGAGCGCGCTCCCGCCGAGCTCGTAGGTCTCCAGGCGCCGGTTGAAGGAGAGATAGCCCAGCTGGGTCAGCGTGTAGGTGATGCGGGAGACGGTCGGCGGGGGGATGCCCGTCCGCTCCGAGAGCTCCTGGTTCCCCAGCGGGCCGTCCTTGACCCGGAAGGCGCTCAGCACCTCCAGGCCACGCGCCAGCGCCGAGATGAACTGGCGATCGCCGCCGGTGCCGGCCTCGCCCCTCCCGGCCGCCGCGGGCCGCGCGACCGCCGCCGGGTGCCTGCGCTTTCGAGCCTGCATGTCTCCCCATCCTGCCGGCGACCCGGCGGGCGCCTCCGCGAGGCGCCCCGGGGGTGGCGCGGTCCTGGGCGGCCTCCCGGTCACAGGTTTCGCGCGATGAGCTCGCGCATGATCTCGTTCGACCCTGCGTAGATGCGGTGGGCGCGCGCGTCGACGAAGGCGCGGGCGATCGGGTACTCCCACATGTACCCGTACCCTCCGTGCATCTGGACGCACTGGTCGATGATGCCGCCCTCCAGCTCGGTGAGCCAGTACTTCGCCATCGCGGCGCTCTCCACGTCGAGCTTGCCCTCGCAGTGCAGCTCGATGCAGCGGTCCAGGAACACGCGCGCAACCTGGACCTGGGTCTTCATCTCGGCGAGCTTGAAGCGGTTGTGCTGGAACGCCGCCAGGGACTGGCCGAAGACCTGGCGCTCCTTGGTGTAGGCGAGGGTCCACTCCAGGGCGGCGTCGGCCAGCGTCACCGCCGAGATCGCCACCAGGAGCCGCTCCTGGGGCAGCTCCTGCATCAGGTACCGGAAGCCCTTCCCCTCCTCGCCGAGGAGGTTCGACCGCGGCACCCGGACATCGCTGAAGAACAGCTCCGAGGTGTCCTGCGCCTTCATCCCGATCTTCTCGAGGTTGCGCCCGCGCGTGAACCCGGGCCGGTCCGCCTCGACGAGCACGAGGCTGATGCCCTTCGCGCCCTCCTCCCGGCCCGTCTTGCACGCCACGATCACCAGGTCGGCCAGCTGGCCGTTGGTGATGAAGGTCTTCGACCCGTTGACGACGAGGTCGTCGCCGTCGCGGATGGCGGTCGTGCGGAGGCGCTGCAGGTCGGTCCCCGCCTGCGGCTCCGTCATCGCGATGGCCGCGATCGTCTCGCCGCGCGCCATCCTGGGGAGCCAGGTGCGCTTCTGCGCCTCCGAGCCGTAGTGCAGGATGTACGGGGCGCTGATGTCGGAGTGGACCCGGAAGCCGGGGCCCGAGTAGCAGCCGCGCATCAGCTCCTCGTTGACGACCGTCGCGTACCGGAAGTCGACCCCGGCGCCGCCGTACTCCTCCGGGATCCCGGTGCAGAGCAGTCCCAGCTCGCCGGCCTTCGTCCAGACCTCGCGGTCGACCACGTGCTCGCGCTCCCACCGGGCGTGGTGCGGAGCGATCTCCTGCTCCACGAAGCGCCGGACCGTGGCGCGGAACGCCTCGTGGTCGGCGGAGAAGAGGGTCCTGGGGATGGCCATGTCGTTCCTCGGGTCGCGGGGGTCTGCTGATGCGGAAGTGATTTTCGCGAATGTTGACACGGCCGACGGGGTCGTGCAACTACTGCCCGGTCGCGCCGGAGCGCTCGGACGACCTGTCCTGCCGGGATCCGGTCCAGCCGCACAAGGCGCAGGGGTGCCCATGCCGCTCCACGACGTCACCGTCCTCGACCTCTCCCACGCGCTCGCCGGACCCTACGCGAGCACGATCCTCGGCGACTTCGGCGCGCGGGTCCTCAAGATCGAGCCCCCGGGCACCGGCGACATCGCGCGCCACTGGGGCCCGCCCGCCTACGGCCAGGACTCGGCGTACTTCGTGACGCTCCACCGCAACAAGCGGAGCGTGGAGATCGACCTCAAGCACCCGGAGGGGAAGGAGCTCTTCTTCCAGCTCGCCGAGAAGGCCGACGTCGTGCTGGAGAACTTCCGGGTCGGCACCGTCCAGAAGCTGGGGATCGACTACGAGCGCGTCTCCGCGCGCAACCCGCGGATCGTCTACTGCTCGATCTCCGGGTACGGACAGGACGGGCCGTACCGCGACCGCGCCGCCATGGACACCATCGTCCAGGCCGAGAGCGGAATCATGAGCGTGACCGGCGAGGAGGACGGCCCGCCGCTGAGGGCGGGCGTCTCCATCGCGGACCTCGGCGCCGGGATCAACGCCACGATCGGCGTCATCATGGCGCTGCTCGAGCGCAAGAGCTCCGGCCGGGGGCAGTTCATCGACGTCTCGATGCTGGAGGGGCAGCTCGGGCTCCTCGACCACTACATCGGCATCTACCTCGCCAACCGCCAGACCTGGCGGCCGCTGGGCAACGCCGCGAAGACCATCGTCCCGTACCAGACCTTCCGCACGAAGACGCAGGACATCGCCATCGGCGTGGGCAGCGACTCGCTCTGGAAGGCCTTCTGCCAGGCGCTGGAGGTGGGAGAGCTCGTGGACGACCCGCGCTACGCGACCAACCGGAAGCGCGTCCAGAACCGGGTCGAGCTCGTGACGCGCCTGCAGGAGGTCTTCCTGACGAGGCCCTACCGCGACTGGGAGGACCGCCTCCTGCGCGCCGGCGTCCCGGTGGGCGCCATCAACGACCTCGCGGCGGTGGTCGCCCACCCGCAGGTGAAGGCGCGCCAGCTCCTCGTCGATCTCGAGCACCCGGTGGCGGGCAAGGTGCAGGTGATCGCGCCCTTCTTCAGGATGTCGCGCACGCCCGGCGGCGCCAGGACCCCGGCGCCCCTCCTCGGAGAGCACACCGACGCGGTCCTGCGCGAGCAGCTCGGCCTGAGCCCGTCGGACGTCGACCGCCTGCGCCGCGCCGGCGCGATCGGGAAGGGCTCCGGCCCGGCGGCCGGCGCGGAGGGCTCGCGATGATCGGGCTCCCCGCCGGGCGCCCGTGATCTCACCCAGGAGGCGGACATGCACCGGATGCTGACCCTCACGGCGGCGCTCCTCGTCGCCGGCCCCGCGGCCGCCCAGGTCAAGATCGGCTTCATCGATCCGCTCACCGGCCCCTTCGCCAACACCGGAGAGGCGGGCCTCCATCACGTGCAGGCCACGGTCGAGGCGATCAACGCGGCCGGCGGCGTGCTGGGCGGCCAGAAGCTCGAGGTCGTCGCCTTCGACAGCATGGCGAACCCCCAGCAGGCCCAGATCATGCTGCAGTCGGCCACCGATCAGGGCATCCACTTCGTCGTTCAGGGCAATGGGTCGGGCGTGACCGCGGCGCTGGTCGCAGGCGCCGAGAAGCTCTGGCAGCGGAGCCCCGAGAAGGCCGTCCTGGTCCTGAACTACGCGGCGGCGGATCCGGAGCTCACCAACGCCCGCTGCAGCTTCTGGCACTTCCGGTTCGACTCGAACAACGACCAGAAGCTCGAGGCCCTCGTCACGCACCTGGCCAGCCAGAGGAGCGTGAAGGCCGTCTACATCATCGGCCAGGACTACGTTCACGGACAGTCGGTGTCACGCATCACGAAGGAGCTGCTGAAGCGCAAGCGGCCCGACATCGCCGTCGTCGGCGACGACCTGCACCCGCTGGGGAAGGTGAAGGACTTCTCCCCCTACGCGTCGAAGATCAAGGCGTCGGGCGCCCAGGCGGTGGTCACCGGGAACTGGGGGAACGACCTCTCGCTGCTCATCAAGGCCGCGAAGGACGCGGGGGTCGACGCCACCTTCTACACCTACTTCGCCGGCAGCATCGGGACCCCCACCGCGATCGGCGGCGCCGGCGCGGGCCACGTGCTCCAGGTCACCGAGTGGCACCCCAACCTGGCGGGCAACAGGGCCGAGGCCTTCGTGAACGCCTACGACAGGCGCTACAGCTCGGAGTTCTGGCAGCTGCGGATCAAGACCCTGGTCGAGATGCTGGCGCGCGGGATCGACCAGGCGAGATCGGCCGAGCCCCTGAAGGTCGCGCGCGCGCTCGAGGGCATGCACTTCCCGGGCGACGCCGGCGAGGTGTGGATGCGAAAGGACGACCACCAGATCCAGCAGCCGCTCTACATCTCGATGTGGGAGAAGGCCGGCACGCCCGGCGTGAAGTACCAGACCGAGAAGACCGGCTACGGGTTCCGGAGCGTCGCGACCATCCCGGCGCGCGCGCTCGAGCTGCCGTCGACCTGCCGGATGCAGCGCCCCTGAGGCCGGCGCGGCCTCAGGCCGCCGGCTCGGGCGCCTCCAGCGCCTCGCGGAAGCCGGGGTGGGCGATCGCGGCGAGGCGGCGCGCCCGCTCGGCGAGGGTGAGCCCCCGCAGGTCCGCCACGCCGTGCTCCGTCACGACGATCCCCGCGTCGCTGCGCGGCGTGCTCACGGGACCGGACAGGCGGCGGACGATCCGGCTCACCGCGCCCGCGCCCGTGCCGGCCGTCGACTGGAGCGCGACGATCGGCAGCCCTCCCCGCGACCGCGCGGCGCCGCGCAGGAAGTCGCCCGCGCCGCCGACCGCGCCCACGTAGACCCCGCGCGCCGTCTCCGCGTTCACCTGGCCGGTGAGGTCCACCTCGATGGCCGCGTTGATCGCGACGAACCGGTCGATCCTCGCCAGCACCTCCGCCGCGTGCGTGGACGAGACCGCCCGCAGCTCGACGGCGGGGTTCCGGTGCGCGAAGTCGAAGAGCCGGCGCGAGCCGAGCAGCACCCCGGCCACCGTGACGCCGCGGTCCACCGTCTTGCGGGCGTTCGTGACCACGCCGCGGCGCATCAGGTCCGCGGCCGCGTCGCCCAGGGCGCCGGTGTGGATGCCGAGGTCGCGCCGGTCGCCCAGCTCCGCGAGGATCGCCTCCGGCAGGGCGCCGAGCCCGAGCTGGATGGTGGCGCCGTCCTCGACCAGCGCCGCGACGCGCCGGGCGATGGACCGCTCGACGTCCGTCGCCGGCGGGTGCAGCAGCTCCAGCGGCGGCCGCGAGGTGTGGACCACCCAGTCGAGGTCGGAGTCGCGCAGCCTCCCGTCGCCGTGCGTCCACGGGACCTGGTCGTTCACCTCGGCGATCTTCACCCGCGCCGTCCGCAGGAGCGGCGCCAGGTACTCGCAGGCGAGCCCCAGGCTGTAATCGCCGGCGGCGTCCGCGGGCGCGAGCTGCAGCAGGAGCACGTCGACCTTGCGGGCCAGGACGTCCGTGAGCTGCGAGTAGTGGCACGGCAGGACGTCGAGCTTGCCCGCCTTCGCCAGCGCGCGGTTGGTCCCCGTCCCGCAGTACGACGAGAAGCGAACGCAGTCCGTGAACTCCACGCGGGGCGTCTGCGAGCAGGAGATCCCGAGGAAGACGTCGAAGCCGCCGATGGCGTGCCGCCGCGCCATGAGCGCCTCCGTCAGCGACAGCGGCTCCGCCGTCGCCTGCCCCCAGGTGACCGTGTCGCCGGGGCGGACGATGCTCGCGAGATCCAGCCGATCGAGGTCGACGTGGCGCGCCATGCGGATCGCGGGCGCCTCAGCCGCGCGGGCGCTCGAAGATCGCGGCCATCCCCTGCCCGCCGCCGATGCACATCGTCTCGAGGCCGTAGCGCGCCTTCCGACGCTCCAGCTCGTGCAGGAGCGTCGCCAGGATGCGCACCCCCGTCGCGCCGATGGGGTGGCCGAGGGAGATCCCCGACCCGTTGACGTTCAGGCGATCGGGATCGTTCCACCCCCAGGCCTTCAGGACCGCCAGCACCTGGCAGGCGAAGGCCTCGTTCAGCTCGACCAGGTCCAGCTGGTCGAACGACAGCCCGGTCTTCCGGAACAGCTTCTGGACGGCGGGGACGGGGCCGATGCCCATGATGGCGGGGTCGCAGCCGGCCGCGGACCACCCGACCAGGTAGCCCATGGGCTCCAGCTTCAGCTCGGCCAGCTTGTCCTCGGCGACGACGAGGCAGGCCGCCGCCGCGTCGTTCTGCTGGCTCGAGTTGCCGGCGGTGACGACGCCGTTCTTCATGATCGGCTTCAGACCGGCGAGCGTCTGCGGGGTGCTGTCGCCCCGGATGCCCTCGTCGCGCGCGACGACGACCGGCGCGCCCTTCCTCTGCGGCACCGTGACGGGCACGACCTCGGCGTCGAACCGCCCCGCCTGCCAGGCCGCGGCCGCGCGCTGCTGGCTGCGCGCGGCGTACGCGTCGCACTCCTCGCGCCGGATCTCGTACTTCGCGGCCAGCCGCTCGGCGGTGTCGATCATCCCCGAGATGACCCCGAACCGCTCCGCGGGCTGGGACCGCTCGCGGCCGCGCTCGAGCCGGTCGTGCAGCTTGACCGTGCCCGCGCGCGTCCCCCAGCGCATGTCGGTCGTGTAGTACTCGACGTTGCTCATGCTCTCGACCCCGCCGGCCACGACGACGTCGGCGGCGCCGCTCTGCACCATCATCGCCGCGGTCACCACGGCCTGGAGCCCGCCGCCGCAGCGCCGGTCGAGCTGCATCCCGGCCACCTCGACCGGGAGGCCGGCCTGGAGCGCCACCCACCGTCCGACGCAGGGCGTCTCGCCGTTCATGTAGGACTGCGCGAACACCACGTCCTCGACGCGGGCGGGGTCGAGGCCGGTGCGCGCCAGCAGCGCCTGGACCGCCACGGCGCCCAGCACCTCGGCCGGCACCGGCCGCAGCGACCCGCCGAACGCCCCCACGGGCGTCCGCACCGGCGCGACGATGGCTGCCCTTCTCATGGCTGGATCTCCTCGGCGGCCGTCAGCGCGCCGCCGCGCGGATCATGTTGCGTGCGATGATGAGCTGCTGGATCTGGCTCGTCCCTTCGTACAGCCGGAACAGCCTCGCGTCACGGTAGAAGCGCTCCATCCCGTACTCGTGGATGTACCCGGAGCCGCCCAGGATCTGCACCCCGCGGTCGGCGACGCGGCCGCACATCTCCGTGGCGAACAGCTTGCAGCACGCCGCCTCGGTGCTGACGTTCTCGCCGCGGTCGCGCTGGCGCGCCGCCTCGAGCGCCATCGAGCGCGCGGCGAAGCTCTCCGCCTTGCTGTCCGCCAGCATCGCCTGGATGAGCTGGAACTCCGCGATCGGCTGGCCGAACTGCTTGCGCTCCATGGCGTACTGGAGCGCGTCCTGGAGGATCCGCTCCGCGAAGCCGACGCAGACCGCGGAGATGTGGAGCCGGCCCTTGTCGAGCACCTTCATGGCCGTCTTGAACCCTTGCCCCTCCTTGCCGCCGATGAGGTTCCGGGCCGGGACGCGGCAGCCGTCGAAGATGACGTCGCAGGTGTGGGCGCCCTGCTGCCCCATCTTGCGGTCGGGCGGCCCGAGCGTGATGCCGGGCGACTTCGCGTCGACCACGAACGCCGAGATCCCGGCGGCGCCCTTCACCTTGGGGTCCGTGCGCGCCATCAGCGTGAAGAGCCCGGCGTCGGGCGCGTTCGTGATGAAGCGCTTCGTGCCGTTCACGACGTAGGCGTCGCCGTCGCGCAGCGCGGTGGTGCGCAGGGAGGCCGCGTCGGAGCCCGCCTCGGGCTCGGTGAGCGCGAAGGAGGAGATCAGGTCGCCCGTCGCGAGACGCGGCAGGTAGGCCTCCTTCTGCTCGGGCGTGCCGTCCATCAGGATTCCCTGCGAGCCGATCCCGACGGTGGTCCCGAAGACCGAGCGGAAGGCGGGCGAGGTCCGCCCGAACTCGAACATGACGAGGACCTCCTCCTCCATCGTGAGGCCGAGGCCGCCGTACTGCTCCGGGATGGTGAGGCCGAACAGGCCCATCGCCTTCATCTCCTCGACGACGTCGGCCGGGATCTCGTCGGTCTCGGACACCTTCTTCTCGAGCGGGGTGAGCCGCTCGCGGACGAAGCGGGCGATGCCGTCCCGCAAGGCGTTGAAGCTCTCTGGATCGCGGATCATGCCTTCTCCTCCCTCGTTTCGTGAGCGGCCGCCGGCCCGAGCGTCACCACGCCCTCGTCGGCCAGCGCCCGGATCGCCGCCTCGTCCATGCCGAGCTCGGCCAGGATCTCGCGCGTGTGCTCGCCGAGGACCGGCGGCGCGGCCCGGTACTGCACGGGCGTCTCGGAGAACTTGATCGGGTTCGCGACGAGCGGGATGTCGCCCGCGAGGCTGTGCGGGACCGTCACCCGCATCCCCCGCGCCTGCGCCTGCGGGCTCCCGAAGGCCCGCGCCAGCCCGTTGATCGCGCCGCACGGCACGGCGACCGCCTCGAGCAGGTCGATCCACTCGTCGGTCCGCTTCGTCCGGACCACCTCGGCCACCATGGGGACGATGGCGTCGCGGTTCCGGACGCGCGCGCCGTTGGTGGTGAAGCGCGGATCGCGCGGCCACTCGGGGCGGCCGACCACCTCGCAGAAGCGCGAGAACTGCCCGTCGTTGGCGATGGCCAGGATCATCTGGCCGTCCGCGGTCGCGAAGTCCTGGTACGGGACCACGCTGGGGTGGAGGTTGCCCATCCGCTGCGGCTCGAGGCCGGTGTGGAGGTAGCTCACGGCCTGGTTGGCGAGGCAGGCCATCTGCACGTCGACCAGCGCAAGGTCGATGTGCTGCCCCACCCCGGTCACGTCGCGGTGCGCGAGCGCGGCCAGCATCGCCACCGCGGCCCAGGTCCCGGTGAAGACGTCGGAGACGGAGGCGCCCACCTTCACCGGCCCGGCCCCCGGCTCGCCGTCCTTGCGCCCGGTGAGGCTCATGAGGCCGCTGACGGCCTGGGACATCACGTCGTAGCCGGGCCGGCCCGCGTAGGGCCCCGTCTGGCCGTACCCCGTGATCGAGCAGTAGATGACGCGCGGGTTCACCGCCCGGATCGACGGATAGTCGAGGCCGTACTGCCGCAGCCCGCCCGTCTTGTAGTTCTCGACCACGATGTCGGCGGCGGCGGCGAGCCTCCGGACCAGCGCCTGCCCCGTGGGCTTCGTGAAGTCCACGGTGATGGAGCGCTTGTTGCGGTTGGCGGCCAGGAAGTAGACGGCATCGTGGGTGGGCTGGCCCTCGCGGTCGCGCAGGTACGGCGGGCCGAACCCCCGCGACTCGTCGCCGGTGCCGGGGCGCTCGACCTTGATCACCTGCGCGCCGAGGTCGCCGAGGATCTGGGCGGAGAGCGGCCCCGCCAGCGTCCGCGCCAGGTCGAGGACGCGGACGTGCGAGAGCGCCCCCGGCTTCACCGGCGGCCCGCCACGGTCAGGGGTCATCGCGCCCACCTCGCCGAAGGTCCGTATTCACATTCATGAACACTAATTCAAGATGCACGAAACTACGTCGTCTTCTGCTTTCCTGTCAACGCAAATGCTAATCCCGGTTTGACCGCCACGTCCGTGCCATCCTAGAATCATGGTTCATGAATGTGAATACCTCCAGATCGGCAGAGCCCCCGGAGGTCGGGGCGTGACCGTGAAGAGCGCGCGGCGCGTCTTCGAGATCCTCGAGCTCTACGCTCGCTCGCCGCAGCCTGCCACGCTGACGCGCATCGCGGAGTCGCTCGGGCTGCCGAAGTCGAGCTGCCTGGCGCTGCTCGAGACCCTGGAGGCGAGCGGGTACCTGTACGAGGTCCGGCCGCAGGTCGGCTACTACCCGACGCGGCGCTGGCTGGAGCACGCGCAGGTGATCGCCGACAACGATCCGATCGTCCAGACGCTCGCGCCGGTCATGGATCGGCTCCGCGACGAGACGGAGGAGACGATCATCCTGGGGCGGCTCGCCGGCGACCGCGTGATGTACCTCCACATCGTGGACTCGCCGCAGACCATCCGCTACTCGGCCCGCGCCGGCGAGTTCAAGCCGCTGCACGGCTCGTCCTCCGGAAAGGCGCTCCTCGGGAGCCTCACGGTGGAGGAGCGCGGCGCGGTCCTCGACCGCATCGAGCTGGAGCGGTTCAACGCCCGCACCATCACGCGGCGCGACATCCTCGAGCGCGAGATCGCGCGGGGCGTCGCGCGGGGGTGGCACACCAGCGTCGGCGAGCACGTGCCGGACGTGACGGGCGTCTCTCGCGCCGTGGACCTGGGCGGAGAGGCCTACGTCATCTCCGTCGCGGGGCCCATCCACCGCCTGGCGGAGCGAATCGACGCCATCGGGGAGGTGCTGGTGCGGGCCTGCGCGCGGCTGGGCCCGCGCTCGCCGCCGCGACGCTCGCGTTCCGCGTAGCGGAACCGACGGACCATTGCCGCCCCTGGCCCGGAGTGCGATGATCCGCCGCGCCGCGACGCAGTCCCCTCCCGTCCAGGAGCGAGCGGAGCCGACCATGCTGCCGACCTTCCGTCACTGCGCGATCACCGTCGAGGCGGGGATCGCCACGCTCTGCATCCAGGAGGCGGGGCCGCTCAACATCCTGGGCACGCCGGTGATCCGCGACGTGCGCGACGCGCTTCGGTCGCTGCACCGCGACGGGTCGATCCGGGTCGCGGTGCTCCGCGGGACCGGCGACCGGGCCTTCTCGGGCGGCGCCGACGTGAAGGAGATGTCGGCGCTGACGCCCGAGACGGCGGAGGCGTTCATCCGGGGCCTGCACGCGCTCTGCGACACGGTCCGCCGGCTGCCCGTCCCCGTGATCGCCCGCATCCCGGGCTGGTGCCTCGGCGGCGCGCTCGAGCTCGTCGCGTCGTGCGACCTGCGCGTCGCCGCCACGGGCGCGCGCTTCGCGATGCCGGAGATCAAGGTCGGCATCCCGTCGGTGATCGAGGCGACGCTCCTGCCCCGGTTCGTCGGGGCGGCGCGCGCCCGGCTGCTGGTCCTGACCGGCGACACCATCGACGCGCAGCGCGCGGCGGAGTGGGGTCTCGTCGAGACCGTCGTCGAGCCCTCCCGGCTCGACGAGGAGGTGGGGCGGATCGCCCGCCTCCTCGCCTCCCACGGCCCGTCGGCGGTCCGCGCCCAGAAGACGCTGCTGCGGGAGTGGGACGAGCTCCCCCTCGACGAGGCGACCGAGCGGAGCGTCGACGCGTTCCGGGCCGCCTACGACTCGGGCGAGCCGCAGCGGTACATGCAGGCCTTCCTCTCCCGGCAGCGCGCGCCGGGCCCGGCCGCGGGGCCTCACTCGCCCAGGTAGGCGCGCCGGACGTCGGGGGAGGCGAGCAGCTCGCGCCCGGTGCCCTGCATCACCACGCTGCCGGTCTCCAGCACGTAGGCGCGGTGGGCGATCTGCAGCGCCTTGTGCGCGTTCTGCTCCACCAGCAGGAGCGCCACCCCCGACGCGTTCACCTCGCGCAGCACCGAGAAGATCCGCTCCACCACCTGCGGCGCCAGCCCGAGCGACGGCTCGTCGAGCAGGAGCAGCTTCGGACGGCTCATGAGGGCGCGCGCCACCGCCAGCATCTGCTGCTCGCCGCCGGAGAGCGTGCCCGAGACCTGCCGCGCGCGCTCGCGCAGGATGGGGAACAGCTCGAAGGAGCGCGCCACGTCCTCCGCCACGCGGGCCCGATCGCGGCGCAGGAAGGCGCCCAGCTCCAGGTTCTCGCGCACCGTCAGGTTGAGGAAGATGCCGCGCCCCTCCGGCGCGTGCGCGAGGCCGCGCGCCACCACCTGGTGCGAGGCGAGCCGGGCCAGGTCGCGACCCAGGAAGCGCACCGTGCCGGCGCTGGGGCGGAGCATGCGCGACACGGCGCGCAGCGTGGTGGTCTTGCCGGCCCCGTTCGCCCCGATGAGCGCCACCACCTGCCCGGCCGCCACGTCGAGCGACACGCCGCGCAGCGCCTCGATGGCGCCGTAGTGCACGTGCAGATCGCGCACCTCGAGGAGGGGCGCCGCGGCGCCGCCCGCGCCCCCCGCGGCGACCGCGCCGGCGAACCCCGGGCCCGGCGCGCCGGGGTCGCGTCCGGCCGCGCTCACGCCGCCCCTCCGCCGGGCGGGAGCGCGATGTTCCGCTCGGCCAGGTAGGCGTCGCCCAGGTAGGCCTCGATGACCTTCGGATCGCGCCGCACCCGGTCGGGCGGTCCGTGCGCGATGGTCACCCCGTGGTCGAGCACCACCAGCCGCTCCGAGACGCCCATCACCAGCCGCATGTCGTGCTCGATGACGAGGATGGCGAGCCCGAACTCGTCGCGGATGCGGCGGATCAGCGCCATGAGCGCCGTCTTCTCGGAGGCGTTCGTGCCGGCGGCGGGCTCGTCGAGGCAGAGCACCTTCGGCCGGGTGGCGAGGGCGCGGGCGATCTCCAGCCGGCGCTGCTCGCCGTACGGCAGGTTGCGGGCCAGCTCGTCGCGGCGGTGCGCGAGGCCCATCACCGCCAGGAACTCCTCCCCCTCGCG
>JAJYHA010000098.1 GCA_021784995.1 Myxococcales bacterium | reverse complement strand
GGCGAGCCCGGCGGCGCGCACCGCCTGCTCCCGGTACCCCCGGACGAGCTCCTCCGCGCCGGGCGCGACCTCGCCGGCGAGCGCGCGCCACGCCGCGCCGGCCGGGTGCGCGTCGTAGTCCTTGAGCGCCTGGGATAGGTGGAGCTCCTCGCCGCCCGCCTGGCGCCGCGGCCCCTCGATGTTGACCGGGTGGGCGTTCCAGATATCGAGCGCCGTCTCGCCGCGGCCGGCGCGCTCGGCGAGGACCTGGAGGGCGGCCGAGAAGGTCTGGGCGTTGGCGGTCGCGGTCGCGGCGCTCTCGCCGGCGCCCATGGCCTGCCCCCGGTAGGCCTCGTAGACCTGCCGGCGCGCGTCCTCCATCCGGTCGGGCTCGACCGCGGCCAAGTCCTGGGCCCGGGCGGCGCGCAGCGTCATCTCCGCGGCCTCCTGGCGCGGGGTGTTCACCGCCGGATCGAGCTTCAGGTCCAGCGCGAGGCCGCGGGCGTGCTCGCCCCCGTTCGCGACGAGTAGCCGGAGCGCCCCCTCGAGAGGGAGAGGGAGCGTCTCGGCCCGGGACGCCACCGCGTCGTCGTAGGCCGCGCCCCCGTCGCCGGCGACCTTGGCCGCCATCTCGCGCGGGTCGATCCGCTGCTCCTGCCAGTAGCGCTGCCACTCCGGGACGGTCACGTGGACCGCTTCGAGCGGCGCATCGCCGGCGAGCCCTGCCGTCTGCTGCATGGCCGCGATGAGCCGGCCGGCCGCGGACGGGTCCTCCTTCAGGGTGGTCGAGGCGTCGGCGCTGGCGAGGAGGCCGTGGAGGCGCGAGGCGTCGGCGGCGGAGGCCTGGCGCGCCCCGCGGTCCCGGAGGAGGACGTTCGCGCCGCCGATGGCCGAGAGGGCCAGGAAGTCCACGGCGCTCTGCTGGAATACCTGGGAGGCCCGGGAGGTCGCGCCGGCGAAGTCGAACCGCCGCGCCGGGTCGAGCGACATCTTCGCCGCCTCCTCGGCTGCGTTCGTGGCCTGGTCGGCGAGGGCCATCATCCCGGCGCCGAGCGCGACGTCGGCGCCGGCGTGGACCGCCGCGCGGCCGAGCATGGCCGCGAACCCCGCCTCGCCGAGCGCCTGCGCCGCGCCAGCGGTCGCCACACGCTCGGCGAGCGCTGCCGCGCCCGGAAGCGTCGACAGGATGGGGCCGAGCCCGGCCGTCATGAGGGCGCCCCCGGCGAGCGAGGCCGCCGACGAGTAGGCGAGCGCGAGATCCTGGTCGAGCGGCTTGCCCTTCTCGTCGCGCAGATCGCCGAGCTGCAGCGACAGCGGCCCGGAGAGCTGGGAGTAGTTGAAGGCGAGCAGCGCCGCGAGGCCGCCGGCCGGACCGCCCGCGGCGGCGCCGGCGATCCCGGCAGCCACGCTCCCGACGACGAAGGCGCTCATCTTCGCCGGGGCGAGGGCGATCCGCCCGACGAGCGACCGGGACGCCGGGCCGTAGTCCCGGTTCTCGGAGCTCGCGTAGAGCCCCCGGATCGTCTCGTCGAGCCAGGGGAGGGGCGGCGGAAGCGCGGGCGCCTTGGCCTCGCCCACCGGCGCCCCGGCCGCCGCGGAGATCGCCGTCGCCGGCGAGGGCGCGTTCCCGGCCTGGGCGAGCTGCCGGGCCGCCACCTGGGCGGCCTGCAGCGTCGACGCCGCGGCCGACTTGAAGGCGTCGCGGGCCATGGCGGCCCAGATCGGCGGCGTGGACGGCTCGGCGCCGGCCGGCATCCCGCGCGCCTCGAGCGCCGCCGGCGAGAGCGCGGCGTCCTGGTCGGGCGGCGTCACGGGGCCCTGGTCCCAGCGCCCCGTGATCCAGAGCTCGACGCCCTGCAACGCCGAGACGTCGTCCTTCGTCTCGGCGAAGCGCGCCGGGTCCTGGGTGAGGAAGCTCGCGATGACCGGGTGCCGGGCGGCGAGATCCTGCCAGAACGCGGCGCCGCGCCCCGAATAGAGCGGCCGCATCTCGTCGAGGTGTTGGGCCACGTACTCGACCGGGTGGCCGCTCGCGGCGGCGATCCGAACGGCGTCGTGTCCGTCCTGGGGGTTCAGATCGGTGTTCTGGTCGAGGAAGTGGAGGTACTCGGCCTTGAGCTGCGCGTCGGGCGCGGGCGTCGCCTCGTCGGCGGGGGGAACCGCTCCGCCCTGCTCGTAGGCGGCGCCCTGGAGGGCCTGCCCCTGCTCCCGGAGGAGCGCGAGCCCCTCGGGACTGCCCCCCTCGAGCTCCGGGCCCGGCTGGGCGAAGAGCGGCGGCGTCGGGAGGGTCTGCGCCTCGACCTCCTCGCCGATCTCGGGGAGCCGCGGCTGCGCGGTCGCGGGGGTGCTCGCGGGCGCCGGCGCGGCCGAGGGCGCCGCGGAGAGCGGGCCGTCCACCTCTTCGCCGATGGCCGGCAGGGTCGCCGCGGCCATCTAGCGGACCCTCCGGTAGGTGCCCTTGGGCGTGACCTCGAAGACGGTGCCGGCCGGGTACCCGAGCTGCTCGCCGGGGACCCGGGCGCCGGGCGTCTTGGGGATGGCCGCGGGCGCTGGCCGCGCGGCGCCGGCGGCGCTGAGCGGAGGCG
>JAJYHA010000412.1 GCA_021784995.1 Myxococcales bacterium | reverse complement strand
ACGCGGGTGCGGGCGTGGATCCGGACGCGGGCGCAGGCGTGGCTGCCGGCGCCGGCTCGGCGGCGCGCGGCGCGCCCGGCCCTAGCGCCAGGGCCAGCGCGAGGGCGGCCAGTGGCCAGGCGGTGCGGGGCGGGCGCTCCACGGAGCCGCGGAATGTAGTCGAAGGACCGCGGCTTCTCAAAGGATTTTATCGCTCGAGCCGGCCGCGGTCGAGGCGGAGCCGGCGGGGGAGCGCCTGCGCGAGCCGCTCGTTGTGGGTCACGACCACCGCGGTGATCCCCAGCCGCGCGTTCAGGTCGAGGAGGAGGGCGTGGATCCCCTCGGCGGTCCCGGGGTCGAGGTTCCCGGTCGGCTCGTCGGCGAGGAGGAGGCGCGGCTCGAGGCAGAGGGCGCGGGCGACCGCCACCCGCTGCTGCTCGCCGCCGGAGAGCTCCCCGGGGCGGTGGCCCAGGCGGTCCCCCAGCCCGACGAGCTCCAGGACCGCCGCCGCCCGGGCGCGCGCCTCGGCCCGCGGCCGCCGGCCGATGAGCGCGGGCATCATCGCGTTCTCGAGCGCGGTGAACTCCGGCAGGAGGTGGTGGCTCTGGAAGACGAAGCCGATCGAGCGGTTGCGGAAGGTCGCGAGCCACTCCTCGCCCCGGGCGAACGCGTCCTCGCCGTCGTAGAGGATCCGCCCGGCGCTCGGCGCGTCGAGGGTCCCGAGGAGGTGGAGGAAGGTGCTCTTCCCCGCGCCGGACGGCCCGGTGAGGGCGACGAGGTCGCCGGCGGCGATCTCCAGGTCGAGGCCGCGCAGCACCTCGAGGCGCCGGTCGCCCATGAGGTAGGTCTTGCCCAGCCCCTCGATCCGGAGGAACGGCGCGCCCATCACTCGCTCCGCAGGCCGTCCACCGGGCGCAGCCGCGCCGCCTGGGTGGCCGGGTAGATGGTCGCGAGGAAGGAGAGCGCCAGCGAGGCGAGCGCCACCAGCGCGAACTGGACCGGGTCGACGAGCACCGGCAGGTTGGAGATGTAGTAGACCTCGGGGTCGAGCGGGATCCCGACCCGGTCGACGAGGAGGCAGGTCCCGAGCCCGAGGACGAGGCCGAAGAAGGTGCCGACGGCGCCGATCACCAGCCCCTCGATGGTGAAGATCTTCATCACCCCGGGCACCCCCGCGCCCATCGACTTGAGGACCGCGATCTCCCGGGTCTTCTCGAGGACCAGCATGATCAGGGTCGCCACGATGATGAAGCTGGCGACCAGCACGATGAACCCGAGGATCACCGCCATCACCAGCTTCTCCATCATGAGCGCGGAGAAGAGGTTGCGGTTGAGGGCGCCCCAGTCCTTGGTGCGGTAGGGGTACCCGCCCAGCTCGGCGGCCACCCGGGCCATGATCGTCCGCGCCGCGTCGACGTCCCGCACCTTGAGCTCCAGGCCGGTGACCGACTCCCCGGTGCCGAAGAAGCGGCGGGCCTCGGTCAGGTCGAGGTAGGCGAACTTGGCGTCGTACTCGTACATCCCGCTGTAGAAGATGCCGGCCACGCGGAACGGGCGGCTCCGCGGCTGCGGCCCCGCCGGGCCCAGGTCGCCGAACGGGGCGATCACGTTCACCTGGTCGCCGACGAAGACCCGGAGGGTCCGGGCCATCTCCCGGCCGATCACCAGCCCGGGGAGGGTCCCGGCCGCCGGCGGGGAGGCGGCGTCCCGCACCGGGGGGACCGGGATCTTCCCCGGGGTCGCGAGCCAGGCGAGGCGCCCCTCCTCGATCGAGGACGGCAGGTCGGTCACCGTGCCGATGGTGGCCGGGTCGATCCCCTTGAGGAGCGCCCCGGTCAGCGCCTGGCCGGCCGAGACCATCACCTCGTTGTAGAGGAACGGGGTGGCGCCGAGCACCCCGGGCACCGCGAGGACGCGCTCCCGGATCGCGCGCCACTCGGTGAAGTCGTTCTCCCCGTACTTCATCACCATCCCGTGGGCGTTGTGCCCCAGGATCTTCCGCTTGAGATCGGCCTCGAAGCCGCTCATGACCGACAGGACCACGGTGAGCGCCCAGACCCCGATCGCCACCCCGCCGATCGAGATGAGCGTCATGAGGAGGGTCGCCGGGAGCCGGGTCCGCGCGTGGAGGAGCCCCCGCCGCTCGGCCCGGCGCTCGGCCGCGTCGGCGAGGAGCGACCGCACGAGCAGGAACAGGAGGCCGGGGAGGACGCCGGTGACCACGAGGAGGAAGAGGGCGGCGAGGACCCGCGGCCCGAGCCGCAGGTGGCTGCGCGCCACGTAGAGCTCGAAGGAGAGCGACGCGTCGAGGCGCCCCGAGCCGGCGAGCAGGTAGGCGACGGTCGCGCCGACGAGCACCGCCACCGCCGCGAGGAGCCCGGCGCCCACCAGCCCGAGGACGACGACCAGCGTCCCCTGCGCCTCGATCCCCTCCGCGCCGGCCGGTGGGCCGTGGAGCGCGGGGAGGAGGCCGACCCGGACGGCGACGGTGGCGAACCAGAGGAGCGTCGCGCCGGCCACCTCGTAGAAGGCCAGGCGGCGCGCGACCACCGCGGCGGCCGCGCCGCAGAGCGCGGCGGCGAGCCCGGCGAGGAGCGCGGCGCCGCCGGCGGCCGCG
>JAJYHA010000347.1 GCA_021784995.1 Myxococcales bacterium | reverse complement strand
CTGGGGTCTCGCGGGTACCGAGCAGCCGAACTCGAGCGACGTCCGCCACAACATCGCCATCACGCCGGGCGGCGGCGGAGCTGCGGGCGCGCGCCTCCAGAACACCGTCACCAACGCCATGGTCCGGTACATGGAGAACGGCTTCGCACTCGCCCTCGAGTACACGCACTGGCACACCGTTTACACGTACGCCGCCACGAGCACGAGCGGCCTCTCGACCGACGCGAACCAGCTGATGGTCTCGGGCTTCTACTTCTTCTAGGAAGCTGCCTCAACCGGCCCCCGGTGCCCGGCCACTCGCCGGTCGCCGGGGGCCGTGTCGTTTCCGCACCCACCCCGCACCCCAGGAGAGATGCGATGCGTACGCTGCCCCCCACGCTGCCCGTGCTGCTCGCCGCCGCGCTGCTCGCGACGCCGGGGACGGGCGCCGCGCAGATCAAGATCGGCTTCATCAACTCCATCACCGGCCCCGAGGCCCCCATCGGCGAGAACCTGACCAACGGCGCCGAGCTGGCCGTCGAGGACCTCGCCAAGCAGGGGATCCAGGTCAAGCTCGTGAAGCAGGACGACACCGGCAAGCCGGACAAGGCGATCGCCGCCATCGAGCAGCTGGCCACCGGCGACGAGGTGGCCGCGGTCGTCGGCCCGTACACCTCCGCCTGCGCCAACGCCGTCGCCCGCCAGGCCGAGCAGTACGAGATCCCGGAGCTCATCCCGGCCGCCGCCAAGGAGGAGATCACCCGCCAGGGCTACAAGTGGGTCTTCCGCGTCAACGCCCCGGCCCACGGCTACGCCCAGTCGCTCATCGACGCCGCCCTCGGCCTCGGCAAGCCGCGGACCATCGCCTTCATCTACGAGTCGACCGACTTCGGCGCCTCGGTCTCCGACGCCGGCAAGAAGTACGCGAAGGCCAAGGGGCTCACCGTCGTCGCCGACGAGCCCTACCAGAAGGGGGCGGCCGACTACCGCTCGACCCTCACCAAGATCAAGGCGCTCAAGCCCGACCTGGTCTTCATGGTCTCCTACGTCGCCGACGCCATCCTGCTCATGCGCCAGTCGCGCGAGATCGGCCTCCACCCGCAGGCCTTCCTCGGCGGCGGCGCCGGCTTCGACACCGCCCAGTTCGAGAAGGAGCGGGACATCTCGACCAACGTCTTCTCGGTCACCCAGTGGACGCCGGAGGTGAAGAACCCCGGCGCCGCCGAGTTCGCCACCCGCTACGTCGCCCGCTACGGGAAGAAGCCCTCCTACCACGCCGCCTGCAGCTACGCCGCGACCATGATCGCCGGCGAGGTGGCCGCCAAGGCCGGCGGCGACCGGGCGAAGATCCGCGCCGCGCTCGCCTCCGGCGCCTGGCCGACCATCCTCGGGACGGTGAAGTTCCAGGACTACGACGGCTTCCAGGGCCAGAACCGGCTCGTCATGCCGGTCATCCAGTACCAGGACGGCAAGGGGGTGACCGTCTACCCGCCGTCGATCGCCCACCACAAGCCGGTCTACCCCTTCCCGGGCTTCGCCCGGTAGGATCGCCCCACCCCGCCCCGCCCCGGTCGCCGCGCCGGGGCGGGGTGGGCCCGGCGCCGCGACCCGCCGACGAGGAGCCTGCCTCGCATGATCGTCTTCCTGCAGTCGGTGCTGAGCGGCCTGCTCGTCGGCGGCACCTACGCGCTCATCGGCATCGGGCTCACCATCATCTTCGGGGTGATGCGGGTCATCAACTTCGCCCACGGCGAGCTGCTGATGCTCGGGATGTACCTCACCTGGATCCTCTTCGACGGGAGCGCCGTGGGGCTCCCCTGGCTCCACGTCGACCCGTTCCTCTCGATCCTGATCGTGATCCCGGTCCTCTTCCTCTGGGGCGCCTTCCTGCAGCGCGCCTTCGTCAACCGGGTGCTCGACGCGCTGCCGCAGAACCAGATCCTGCTCACCATCGGCCTCGGCCTGATCATGAGCAACTCGGTGATGCTGGCCTTCACCTCCGACTACCGGCTCCTCTCCGGCTGGAAGACGCCGGGCGGCAAGGACTTCGCCTCCTCCCGCTGGGAGCTCGCCGGCCTCTCGATCTCGAGGCCCCTCCTCTTCTCCTTCCTCGTCACGGCGGCCATCACCGCCGCCCTCTTCTGGTTCCTCTCCCGCACCGACACCGGCCAGGCCATCCGGGCGACCGCCCAGGATCGCGACGCCGCCCGCCTCATGGGGATCGACGTGCGGCGGATGAGCGTCCTCGCCTTCGGGATCGGCGCCGCGCTCGCCGGCACCGCCGGGACCCTCACCCTCACGACCTACTACACCTACCCGCAGGTCGGCGGCGCCTTCACCCTGAAGGCCTTCGTCATCGTGGTCCTCGGCGGGATGGGGAGCGTCGTGGGGGCGACGGTGGGGGGGCTCCTCATCGGGGTGACCGAGTCGCTGGCCGCGGTCTACGTCGACGCCGGCCTCAAGGAGCTGGTGGTCTACGTCCTCTTCCTGCTCGTCCTCCTCTTCCGCCCGGCCGGCCTCTTCGGCCGCTCGAGGAGCTGACCGTGGGGCGCGTCCTGCGGGTGCTCGGCACCCTCGCCGTCCTCGCCGCCCTGGCGCTCCTGCCCCTCTTCGAGCGCC
>JAJYHA010000090.1 GCA_021784995.1 Myxococcales bacterium | reverse complement strand
TTCCGATCTGGTGGTGCAGCGCCTGCTCGCCGCCGGCGTGCGCCCGGAGCCGGAGCCGGAGGAGGCCCGGGGCCCCTTCGCCGGCAAGACGGTGGTGTTGACCGGCTCGCTCGAGCGCCGCTCGCGCGACGACGCGAAGGCCGAGATCGAGCGGCGCGGCGGGAAGGTCTCGGGGTCGGTGTCGCGCAAGACCGACCTGGTGGTGGCGGGCGCGGAGCCGGGGTCGAAGCTCGACCGCGCGCGCGAGCTCGGGGTCCGGGTGGTGGACGAGGCCGAGTTCGAGGCGCTGCTGGCCGGGGTCGCGGGGGCGGAGCGGCCATGACGGTGCCCCGGCCGGGAGCGGAGCCGGCGAGGGCCCACCTCCTCGTCTCCGGGCGGGTGCAGGGGGTGGCCTACCGGCAGTCGACGGTGGACGCGGCGCGCCGCCTGGGGCTGGCAGGGTGGGTGCGGAACCTGCCCGACGGGGGCGTCGAGGCCGTCGCGGAGGGAGCGAGAGCCGAGGTGGAGGCCCTGATCGCGTGGTGCCGGAGGGGCCCGCCGCTCGCACGGGTGGACGGGGTGTCGGTCGCCTGGGAGGCTCCCCGCGGCGAGGGTGGCCCGTTCGACATCCGCCGGTGACGGTGCTAAGAGGACGCGCTCCGCGGGGTGTCACGGCGCCCGCGGCCCTCGCAATCGGCGGGCAACCGGTGGCTCCAACCCACCGCCCGGCGCGACATGACACGACCCTCGCACGAACGCTCCGCGTCCGCCCTCGACGAGCTGATCCTCGAGGCGCAGAAGCCCTCCCGCTACGTGGGCGGCGAGCTGGGCGCGGTCGTGAAGGACCCGCGCGAGGTGGACCTCCGGTTCGCCCTGGCCTTCCCCGACACCTACGAGGTCGGGATGTCGAACCTCGGCTTCCGCCTCCTCTACCACGCGCTCAACGACCGCGAGCGCGTCGCGTGCGAGCGGGTCTTCCTGCCCTGGCCGGACCTGCAGGAGAAGCTGGCGTCGCGCGGGATCCCGCTCTTCACCCTGGAGTCGCGCGCCCCGGTCCGCGACTTCGACGTGCTGGGCGTCACGCTGCAGTTCGAGCTCTGCTACACGAGCGTGCTCGCGCTGCTCGACCTGGCGCGGATCCCCCTGCTGGCGCGCGACCGCGACCGACGCCACCCCCTGGTCCTCGGCGGCGGCCCCTGCGCGATGAACCCCGAGCCGGTGGCCGACTTCTTCGACGCCTTCGTGGTCGGCGAGGGCGAGGAGGTCGTGTGCGAGATCGCGGAGCGGGTGGTGGCCTGGAAGCGGGCCGGCGGCGCGCGCGACGAGCTGCTCGCCGCGCTCGCGGGCGTGGAGGGGGTCTACGTGCCGTCCCTCTTCGCGCCCCGGCACGACCCCGGCACGCGCGCGCTGGCGGCGATGGAGCCGCTCCGGCCCGGGTACGAGCGGGTGACGCGGCGGATCCTCCCCGATCTGGACGCGCTCTCCACCTCCGCCTACGAGCGGCCGCTGGTTCCCTTCATGCAGACGGTGCACGACCGGCTGCCGATCGAGCTGCAGCGCGGCTGCACGCGCGGCTGCCGCTTCTGCCAGGTGGGGATGATCACCCGGCCCACGCGCCAGCGCGATCCGAAGCAGGTGCTGCGCATCGCGGAGACGGGCCTGGCCGCCTCCGGCTACGAGGAGGTGGGCCTGCTCTCGCTCAGCTCGGGCGACTACGCCTCGCTGAACCCGCTCCTGGACGACTTCCTCGCGCGGTGGGAGGGCGAGCGCATCGCGATGTCGCTCCCCTCGCTCCGCACCGAGACCCTGAGCGACGCGCTCGCCCGGAAGATCGGCCGCATCCGGAAGACGGGCTTCACGCTGGCGCCCGAGGCGGCCACGGAGCGCATGCGGGCCGTCATCAACAAGGGGAACCGCGAGGAGGACCTGCTGCGCGCGGTCGACTCCGTCTTCCGCAACGGCTGGTCGCTCCTGAAGCTCTACTTCATGATCGGCCTCCCCGAGGAGACCGACGACGACGTCCGCGCCATCGCCCAGCTCGCGAGGCGCTGCCTGGCCGTGGCGCGCCGTGCGCTGCCGCGCGGCGAGGGGTCCCCGACCATCCACCTCGGCGCCAGCACCTTCGTGCCGAAGCCGTTCACGCCCTTCCAGTGGGAGCCGATGATCGGCGCGGAGGAGACGCGGCGCCGGCAGCAGCTCGTCACCGCCGAGCTGGGCGGGCGCAACGGCGCCATCCGGTTCCGGCCCCACGACGCGCGCCAGGCCTCGATCGAGGGGGCGCTCGCGCTCGGGGACCGGCGGGTGGGGACGGCGATCCTGGCCGCCTACCGGGCCGGCCAGCGGCTCGACGGATGGTCGGAGTGGTTCGACGAGCGGCGCTGGCTCGCTGCATTCGCCGAGATGGAGCGCGTGCACGGGGTGGGTCTCGCCTTCTTCGCGCACCGCCGGCGCGGGCTCGACGAGGTCCTCCCCTGGGACCGCATCGACTGCGGCGTGACGAAGGCCTATTTGAAGAAGCAGCTCGCGGCCGCCCGCAGCCTGACGGAGGTGGCCGACTGCGTCCTCGCGCCCTGCACGGCGTGCGGCGCGTGCGACCACGACGTCGTGAAGAACCGGATCCAC
>JAJYHA010000340.1 GCA_021784995.1 Myxococcales bacterium | reverse complement strand
GTGGCGAAGGAGGGGAAGCGCATGCTCTACCTCCTGCGGACGCGCGGGATGGCCGTCCCGGAGGCGCCGCGGTCCGCTCCGCCGCCGCCCCTCCCCTCCCCCGAGGTCCTCTTCCCCTGCTACGTGTCGGCGCTGGACGGGCACGGCGAGCGCGCCCTCTGGATCTCCCGCTCGGTGCCGGGCAAGGGCGTCGAGATCGGGCAGGCCGTCCTCTCGGATCGGAAGGGGCTCATCGAGCTGCACCTCGGGATGCTCGGCCGCAAGGAGTACCGCGCCTTCGGCCGCGACCTCCTCGATCGCGGCCGCGGCATGGGGGTGGTGGAGCTCGACCGCGAGCTGGCCAAGGGGCTGGCCGCGTCGGCGCGCGCCCTGAACGAGTCGTCCGGCAACCCGCCGCCCGCCGGCGCCGACGCATGGCTGGCCGGCCTCGGTCCAGCCGCGCCCCCACCCGACCCCGCCGCCCGCTTCCCCGCCCTCCCCGACGCGGAGGAGCGCGCCGCCGTCGAGGCGTCCGGGAAGCTCCACGAGCTCCCGCTGGTGCGCGGCTGGCTCGCGGACGAGGAGGCGCTCCGCGCCCTGGCACGGAAGCTGGACGAGATCGGCGTCTCCAGCCTCTACCTCGACGAGCGACAGCGCCGGGAGGCGGCCGCCCGGGCCGTCGCCGACGCGGTCACCGCGCACTTCGACGGCGCGCACCGCGCGCTCTGGTCGTCGCGCCTCTTCGCGCTCGCCGACCACCTCGAGCGCGGCGGGGATCCGGGGAGCGCGCGCCTCGCGGCCGCGTCCGCGCGGGCGCTCCGGGCCGGCACCCCGGCGGAGCAGGTCCCGTTCGCGCGGCTCCTGGTCGAGAAGGCGTTCCCCGGCACGCCACCGCCCGATCCGCCGCCGGCGCCCACGACCGCGTCCGGGCCGCTCCTCGTCACGCCCCCGCGGTAGCCCCATGGTCCGCCACCGCAACCCGAAGCCCACGGTGGACGTCGTGATCCTCCTCCCCGGCGACCGCCTGGTGCTGATCGAGCGGCGGAACGAGCCGCACGGCTGGGCCATCCCCGGCGGCTTCGTGGACGAGGGGGAGCCGCTGGAGGCCGCCGCCGTGCGCGAGGCGCGCGAGGAGACCGGCCTGGAGGTCGAGCTGACCGAGCAGTTCCACGCCTACTCCGACCCTCGCCGCGATCCGCGCGGACACACCATCAGCACCGTCTTCCTCGGCCGGGCGGCGGGGACGCCCGCCGGCGCCGACGACGCCGCGCGGGCGGAGGCCTTCCGCTGGACCGAGCTGCCGGAGCCGCTGGCGTTCGACCACGCCGAGATCCTGCGCGACGTCCGCCGCTACCTCCTCACCGGCGTCCGGAGGCGCGTGTGACGGCGGTGGCGCGCCTGTCGGCGGCCGACGGCGCAGCGCTGCTCGGGATCGCCAGGGCGGCCCTGCGCGCGCGGCTCGGCGGCGGCCCCGCCCCCGCCCTCCCCACGACCGGCCCGCTCGCGGCGCCGCGCGGGGCCTTCGTCACGCTCACGCACGGCGGCGCCCTCCGGGGGTGCGTGGGGACCTTCGCGCCCCAGGGCTCCCTCGCCGAGACGGTCGCGCGCATGGCGGTGAGCGCCGCGACCGAGGACCCGCGCTTCCCGCCGGTCACCGCGGCCGAGCTCGACGAGCTCGACCTGCACGTCTCCGCGCTCGACGCCCTCCGGCGCATGCGGGACGTCGGCGAGCTGCAGGTCGGGCGCGACGGGATCCTGGTGCGGCTGGGATGGCACCGGGGGGTCCTGCTGCCGCGGGTCGGCGTGGAGCAGGGATGGGACGCACGCACCTTCCTGGCCCGCACGTGCCTCAAGGCCGGGCTCCCGCCGGGCGCGTGGGAGGATCCGGCCGCGGTGGTCGAGCTGTTCTCGGCCGAGGAGCTGGGGTAGGTACGGGGGATGCAACACCTGTTCGGCGCCTCCGCCAGCTTCGCCGTCGTCGCGCTCGTGGTGGTGGCCGCCTTCGGGGCCCTGGTGATCATCCACGAGCTGGGCCACCTCGCCGTGGCCCGCCTCTCCGGGATGCGCGTCGAGCGCTTCAGCGTCGGGTTCGGGCCGGTGCTGCTGCGCCGGCGCCGCGGCGACACGGAGTGGGTGCTCTCGGCGGTGCCCTTCGGCGGCTACGTGAAGATCGCGGGCATGGGACCCGGGGAGGCCGTCGCGGCGGACGACCGGAGCGCGTACGCGAACCAGCCGGCCTGGCGGCGGCTGCTGGTGATCCTGGGCGGCCCCGCCATGAACTACCTCTTCGCCGTGGCGGTGGCCGCCGTCATGCTCTCGACGCTCGGCTTCCGCGAGCCCGATCCCGGCCCCCTGGTGGGCGAGGTGCTGGCGGGCGGCGCCGCCGACCGGGCCGGCCTGCGGGCGGGCGACCGCGTGGTCGCGGTGGACGGACGTCCGGTCGACACCTGGCCGGCCTTCGTGGCCGAGATCGTCTCCCATCCGGGCCAGCCCGTGCGCCTGACCGTGGCGCGCGGCGGTGGCGCGGTCGAGGTGGCCGCCACCCCCGACGCGGCGGCGGGGCGCGGGCGGCTCGGCATCGCGCAGGGCACGCGGGCGGTGCGCGCCTCTCCCCTCGAGGCCGT
>JAJYHA010000083.1 GCA_021784995.1 Myxococcales bacterium | reverse complement strand
CGGCGCCGCCGAGGTGCTCGACGCCGCCGGCGACGCGCGCGGGCGGACGCGGGTGGTGCTCCTCGTCACCGACGGCGAGGACCTCGAGGGCGGCGCCGCGGCGGCCGCCCGGGCCCTCTCCGACGCCGGGGTCCGGATCTTCGCCCTGGCCGTCGGGACCCCGGCGGGCGCCCCGGTGCCGCTGCTCGACGCGCAGGGGAAGATCACCGGCTACGAGAAGGACCGGCGCGGCGAGCCGGTCGTGACCCACCTCGACCTCGCCGCCCTCCAGGCGATCGCCGAGCGCGGCGGCGGCGAGGTCTACCAGATCGGCTCGCCCGATCGCGGGCCGGCCGCCTTCCTCCCGGCGCTCGACCGGCTGGCGCGGAGCGAGGTCGAGTCGCGGATCACCCTGGAGTACGAGGACCGGTACGCGCTCGCCGCCTTCCCCGCCTTCGCCGGCCTGCTCGCCGGCCTCCTCCTCGGCGAGGCCCGACGGACGCCGCGCGCGCGGGAGGGGGGCGCGTGATCGGGCTCGCCGCGCTCGCCGCCCTCCTCGCCGCCGCCTCCCCGTTCCAGGCGGAGCAGCCGGAGGTGCGCGAGGGGAACGAGCGCCTCGTCGCCGGCGACGCCGCCGGGGCGCTCGACCGGTACGCGGCCGCCGAGCGGCAGGCCGGCGCCCACCCCGAGATCGAGTTCGACCGGGGCGACGCGCTCGCCCGCGCCGGCCGGGGGGCCGAGGCCCGGGACGCCTGGCGCCGGGCGGCGAAGGCGGGGGACGGCCGGCTCGCCTCCCGCGCCCTCCAGAACCTGGCGACCTCGCTCGACGCCGACGGCGACCGCGACGGCGCCGTCGCGGCGCTCGGCGACGCGCTCGCGCGCGACCCGGCGAACCAGGACGCCCGCTACGACCTCGAGGTGCTCCTCCGGCGCCGCGGACAGCAGGATGAGAAGGAGCAGGACCAGCAGCAGGACCAGCAGCAGGACCAGCAGCAACAGCAGAGCCAGCCGCAGCAGCAGGGCCAGCCGCAGCAGCAGGGCCAGCCGCAGCAGCAGGGCCAGCCGCAGCAGCAGAGCCAGCAGCCGCAGCAGGGCCAGCAGCCGCTCGACCGGGGCAAGACCGGGGGCACCGATGACGCGGACGCGCGAGCCGGCGAGGCGGCGCGCGAAGACGGCGAGCGGGAGCGGCAGGACGGCCTGCGGATGCTCGACGCGCTCCGTGCGCGGGAGCGGAACATGCCGCTCGATCCGGTCGGGCGACGCGAGGCGAGGAGGCGGGATGTCGAGAAGGACTGGTAGCGCGCTCCGGGCGCTCGGGATCCTCGCCGGCCTGGCCACGGCGACCCTGGCGGCGGCCGCCGGCCAGCTCCGGGCCACGGCGGGCGTCGACCGCAGCGAGCTCGCCCAGGACGAGACGCTCACCCTCGAGCTGCGGGTCGAGGCGCGCGAGTCCCCCGCCGTCTCGCTCCCGACCGCCGGCCTCGACTTCGACGTCGTCTCGCGCGCCCAGTCGAGCCAGACCTCGGTCGATCTGAGCGGCGGCGGGCTCCACATCCGCCGCGTCCTCGTCTACCAGCTCGTCCTCGCGCCCCGCCGGACCGGCGCGCTCACCATCCCGCCCATCGAGGTCACCGCCGGCGGGGAGCGGACCACGACCGACCCGATCGCGATCCAGGTCCTCCCGCCGGGGAGCGGGGGAGGCGGCGCGCCGCCGGCCGGCCCCGGTCGACCCGCCGCGCCCGGCGGGCTCCGCGGCCTCGCCCCGCCGGGCGGCTCCGGGGGCTCCTGGCACGGCTGGGAGCGCGACCTCCGGCTCTCGGTCGAGGTCGACCGCGCCGAGCTCTTCCTCGGCGATCAGCTGACGGCCTCGGTCTGGCTCCTCTCGCCGGTCCCGGTCCTCGCCTACGAGGGCTACCGCCCCCCCCTCTACGACGGCTTCTGGGCCGAGGAGCTCGAGACCCCCCGGTCGCTCACCTTCGAGGTCCGCCGGGTCGGGGGGGTGCCGGTCCGGGCCTACCTGCTCCAGCGGATCGCCCTCTTCCCGACCCGGGCCGGCCGCCTCGAGCTGGGCGCGTTCCAGGCCGACGTGGTGGTCCGGCTCGCGCCGCAGAGCCCCTTCGATCCCTTCCCCGACGTCCAGCGGGTGAGCCGCCGGAGCGCGCCGATCGCCGTCGCCGCGAGAGCGCTCCCCCCGGGCGCCCCGGCCGGCTTCTCCAGCTCCGACGTCGGCGCCATCGCGCTCGGCGCCGCGCTCTCCGACCGGAGCGCGGCGGTCGGCCAGCCGGTCACGGTGCGCCTCACCGCCGAGGGGGAGGGGAACGTGAAGAGCTGGTCGCCGCCGCCGCTGCCGACCGTCGCCGGGCTGCGAGCCTTCGCGCCGACGACGAGCGACCGGCTGGCGCCGCGCGGGGGCCGGCTCGCCGGCGCCCGGACGGTCGAGACGGTGATCGTGGCCGACGCGCCCGGCACCTACACCGTCCCCCCGATCTCCTGGCCGACGTTCGACCCGAGGGCCGGCGCCTACCGGGTCCTGCGGACGGCCCCGCTCACCCTCGAGGTCCGCCCGGCGGCGCCCGGGAGCGCGCCGGCCCCGGCGGCGCCCGGCGAGAACCGGGTCGTCGCCG
>JAJYHA010000020.1 GCA_021784995.1 Myxococcales bacterium | reverse complement strand
CCGGGAGCGGGCGTCAGCGCCCCTCCCCCCGCAGCACGCGCCGCTCCCCCAGGCGCAGCGTCACCTTCTCGCGGTCGAAGTGCTCCGCGAGCGGGATGACGTGCTTGCGGGTGGCGCCGACGAGCTCCTTGAACTGCTGGGTGCTGATCTCCCGGTGCTCGCGCAGATGCGCGACGAGCCGAGTCCGGAGGCCCGCCACCGCCGCCGCGTCGAAGTAGAGCTCGGAGGAGACACGCACCACGCGCCCCTCGGCCACCAGCAGCTTCAGCACCGCCGACACCTGGTCGGCGGTGGCCTGGACCCGGGCGGGCAGCTCGGCCAGCCAGGGCGGCGTCAGGCCCGCCTCGGCCAGCACCCGCGCCACGCCCGCCTTGAGCGCTCCGCCGGCGGCGCCGCTCGCCGCCTGGTGCGAGGGCAGGCGGACGAGGTCACCCTCCGCCACCAGCGCGCCGTGCTCCACCCGCTGCGCGAGGAGCCGCGCGAAGAGCCGCGCGTCGGCGACCGGCGGCAGCCGCCCGCGGACCTCCTCGCGCGAGACCCCCGCCGCCAGCGGCCTCGCGCGGTGGAACGCCGCCACCGCCTCCACGATGCGCGCCGAGAGGGCGCGCGCCACCGCACCGTCCACGTAGGCGCGGCGGTCCCGGTCGAAGAGCACCGCCTCGCCGCGGGCGCCGAGCCGCTCGAGCGCGCCGCCGAGCGTCCTCGGCGAGAGCGCGAGCCGGCCCGCGAGCTCCCTGGCGGCCAGCCCCGCCGGCCCCGCCATGGCGAGCACCGCCGTCACGCGCGCCTCGAGGTCGCTCCCGGCCAGCGTGGCGAGCTGGGCCAGCTCGCCCGGGCGGCCGCGCTTGCGCCGCCGCGCCGCGACCGCCAGCACGCGGCCGCCGGCGACGGTCCGGCCGCGGCCCTCGATGGCGGCGAAGCCGCGCAGGATGAAGCGCTGCCCGGGCAGCACGGCCGTGGCCGCGGCCAGGCGGAGCTGCGCCAGGGCGGTGGCGCCGGGCGCGAGCTCGCCACGGTCCACCAGGCTCACCGTGGCCTGGACCTGGGCCGTCCCCACGTGGAGCAGGAGGCGGGCCCGGTGGCGGAGCGCCCGGGGCGCGGCCGCGAGCAGCGTCAGCTCCACGTCGAGCATCTGGCTGACGGGGACCACGCCGGGCTCGACCAGCACCTGGCCGCGGGCGATCGCCTGCGCCTCGACGTTGGGGAGGTTGACCGCGGTGCGCTGGCCGGCCAGCCCGCGCGCCGCCGGCTTCCCGTGGACCTGGACCGAGCGCACGCGGAGCGGGTGCTGACCCTGGCGGGGCGGCGCGAGCGCCACCTCCATCTCCGGCTCGACGGTGCCCGAGAGCAGCGTCCCCGTGACCACGGTCCCGAAGCCCTTGAGCGTGAAGGCGCGGTCCACCGGCAGGAAGAGCGGCCCGTCGGCGGGCCGCTCCGGCACGTCGCGCGCCAGCTCGGAGACGGCGCGCAGGAGCGCGTCGAGGCCCTCGCCGGTCCGCGACGAGACCGGCACCACCGGGGCGCCCTCCAGGAAGGTGCCGGCCACCGCGGCGCCGATCTCCGCCTCGAGCAGCGGCAGCCAGTCGGCGCCCAGCCCGGGCAGCAGGTCGGCCTTGGTGACGACGACCAGCCCTCGGGGCACGCCCAGCAGACGGCAGATGTCGAGGTGCTCGCGGGTCTGGGGCATCACGCCCTCGTCGGCCGCCACCACGAGGAGCACGAGGTCGATGCCGCCCGCGCCGGCGGCCATGGCGCGGACGAAGCGCTCGTGGCCCGGGACGTCCACCACGCCGGCCACCGCGCCGTCCGGCAGGGCCAGGTGGGCGAAGCCCAGCTCGATCGTGATGCCGCGCCGCTTCTCCTCGCGCAGGCGGTCGGTGTCGACGCCGGTCAGCGCCTTCACCAGCGCCGTCTTGCCGTGGTCGATGTGGCCCGCCGTGCCGAGGACGATGCGCTTCATGGGGCCGTCCGTCCTGGCCGCCTCGCGGCGCCGCAGCGAGGATCGTGGGACGTGGGCGGCGCCGTCAGACGCCCACCTCGCCCGGGTCGCCGCCGCCGGCCTCGCCGCCGCCGTGGAGCTGGTAGTCCCAGCCGAAGACGATGATCGCGGTGGTGTCGAGCGCGTGAAAGTCGGAGCGGTGGCCGGTCGGGCGCACCACCAGGGTGGCCGATCGCGTCTCGACCGCCCCGGCCCTGCGCGCGGCCTCGGCGACGGCCGCCAGCGTCTTGCCGCTCGAGGTCACGTCGTCGGCGATCAGGACCGCCTTCCCGCGCAGCTCCTCCAGACGGTCGACCACCACCACCCGGCGGCCGCGCTTCTCGGTGCGGACCGGGTGGAAGTCGGCGCCGAGCGGCGGCGCCAGCGCGCCGCCCAGGAAGACGCCGCCGTTCACGATCCCGAGCACCACCTCGGGCCTGTAGCGGGCGCGCACCTGCTCCGCGAGGCCGCGCGCCAGCTCGCCGAACTCGGCCCACCCGATCTCGCGGACGCCGCGCGGGCGCCGGCGCCGGCTGGCGTCGGGGACGTTGAGCCGGTCGAGCGCGAACGCGTCGGCCACGCCCACCCCGAGCGGCTGCTCGGCGCGGGGGCGGCGCCCGGCGCGAGGGCG
>JAJYHA010000051.1 GCA_021784995.1 Myxococcales bacterium | reverse complement strand
GGCGCTGCTGGCCGCGCGCCTGGAGCGCGACCCCAACCGCCGGCGGGCGCAGCTCGAGCGCGCGCTCGCGGCGATCCTCGCCGAGCCCCGGCTGCTCCTGGCGCTGGCGCACCTGGAAGTGGAGCACGGGCGCCTGGTCCCGGCGCGTGCCCGGCTGGAGCGCGCGCTCGCCGTGGCGCCGCGGTTCGTGGCGGCGCAGCTCGCGCTCGCGAGCGTCTGGGAGCGGGCTGGGTTCCTGGCCCGCGCCCGCGCGCGCCGGGAGGCGCTGGCGCGCTCCTGTCCGTGGCACCGCGGCGCGCTCGCCGCGGCCGCGCGCTCGGCCCGCGACGCCGACCGCCTGGAGGAGGCGGAGCGGCTCTACCGCGCCGCGCTCGCGGTCCGGCACGACGACCCGGCCAGCCGCGCCGCGCTGGCGCAGCTCCTGGTGGACCGCGGCCAGGTGGAGGCCGCCGTCGCCGTCCTGGAGGACGGGCTCCGCCTCGTGCCCGGCGACGTCGAGACCCGCCTGCGCGTGGCGGAGCTGCTGGCCGGGGCGGACCGGCGGGACGCGGCGGAGGCGGCCTTCGACGGCGCGCTGCGGATCGCGCCGGAGGAGGCCGAGGCGCTCGAGCGCCGGGGACAGGTCCGCCTGCGCGAGGGCCGCACCGCGGACGCGCTCCGCGACTTCCAGGCGGCGCTGGAGCTCCGTCCGCAGAACCCGCGGCTGGCGGAGCTCGCGCGCGCCCTCTCGCCCGCGCGCGAGCGGTTCGAGGCCCCCTACCTGGCCGATCTCCGGGCCGTCGCCGCCGACCCCGTCCCGGCGCTCGACGCCGACGCGGTCGTCCTCCGGGAGGTGCGGGTGACGCGCGTCTTCCCGTCGGGGCTCGCCTCGCGCTTCACGCAGCTCGTGGTGCGGATCCTGACCGACCGCGGCGCCGAGGCCTGGCGCACCTGGAGCACGAGCTACAGCCCGGACCGCCAGGAGGTGCGGGTGGAGCGGGCGCGCATCCTCGCGGCCGACGGGGCCATGGTCGAGTCGTGGCAGGAGAGCGACGTCAGCGCGAGCGAGCCCTGGTACCGCCTGTACTACGACGAGCGGCAGCGGCGCCTCGCCTTCCCCGCGCTCGCGCGTGGCGACGTCCTGGAGATCGCGGTCCGCACCGACGACGTCGGGCGCGAGAACCTGCTCGCCGACGCCTTCAACGAGGTGGTCCTCCTGGCCGGGAGCGCTCCGCGCCGGCGGGTGGACTACGTGCTGCTCCTGCCCGAGGACCGGCGCGTCCACGCCGGCCGCCCGGCCGTGCCCGCGGTGTCGCACGGCGAGCGGCGGCTCCCGGGCGGACTCGTCGAGCAGCGCTGGACCGCCCGCGACGTGGCGCCCGTGCGCGTGGAGCCCGGGATGCCCGGGTGGAGCGAGGTGGTGCCCTACGTGCACGTCTCCACCTTCGCGAGCTGGGCCGAGGTGGGCCGCGTCTACGAGGCGCTGGTGCGGGAGCCGATCGCCCCGACGCCCGAGGTCCGGGCCGTGGCGGCCGGCCTGGCGGCGGAGGTGCGGGCGGCGCGGCGGGCGCGCGGCGATCCCGTCGACGGCGACGAGCTGGCCGTGGTGCAGGCGGTGCACCGGTTCGTGGTCCAGAACACCCGGTACGTGGCGCTGGAGTTCGGGATCCACGGGTACCAGCCCTACCCGGTGGAGCAGGTGCTCGAGCGCCGCTTCGGGGACTGCAAGGACAAGGCGAGCCTGACGCACGCGCTGCTGGCTGCGCTGGGCGTGGAGTCGCGCCTGGTGCTCCTGCGGACGAGGAGCCAGGGGGCGATCCCCGACGCGCCGGCGTCGCTCGCCGTGTTCGACCACGCCATCCTCCACGTCCCCCGGCACGACCTGTGGCTCGACGGCACCGCCGCCTACGCCGGATCGCGCGAGCTCCCCGCCGAGGACCGGGGCGCGACGGCGCTCGTGATCGAGCCGGGCGGGTTGGCCCGCCTCACACGCGTCCCGGAGGGCACCCCCGCGGAGAACCTGACCGAGACGCGCTACGACGTCGCGCTGGCCCGCGACGGCAGCGCCGCCGTGATGGGCCAGGCGCGCGTGGGCGGCGTGGCCGCGCCGAGCTGGCGGCGCGCGTACGCCGCCGACGCCGAGCGGCGGGCCCAGCTCGAGCGCGCGGTGGCGCCGACCTTCCCGGGCGCGTCGGTCCGGTCGCTCGCGGTCTCCGACCTGGGACGCCTGGAGGAGGACGTCACGCTGCGCTTCTCGCTGGCCGTGGGCGACCTGGCGCGGCCGGACGGGGAGGGATTGCGCGTGCTCCCCTTCGGCGCGGGCCACCGCCATGGCGAGGCGCTGGCGCCGCTCTCGGAGCGCCGGTACGACCTCATCCTCGGGCCGCCTTCGGAGACGCGAACCGTGTGCCGGTACCGGCTCCCGCCGGGCCACGTGGCCGAGCTGCCGCCGCCGGTGCGGCTCGAGACGGCCCAGGCCCTCGTCGAGGTGAGCTACCGCGCCGAGGAGGGCGGGTTCGTCGCCGAGGCGCGCTTCGTCAGCCGGGTGCGCCGGGTGGCCGTGGCCGACTACCCGGCCTTCCGGGCGTTCCTGGAGCGGGCCGACCGGGCCTTCGCGCAGTCGGTGCGCGTCG
>JAJYHA010000115.1 GCA_021784995.1 Myxococcales bacterium | reverse complement strand
GGCCTGGTGGTCCCCGGCGAGGAGGTGTTCTCGGCCGCGCTGGGCGCGGCCTGCGCCGGCCGCCGCAGCTTCGCCGAGCTGCGCACCGCGCGGCTGGAGGAGGCGGTGCTGGCGGGCGCCGCGCCGGGCGGCAGGGCGCTGCTGGACCGCCTGGCGCCGGAGCGCGTCACGCTCCCGGGCGGTCGCTCCGTCCCCGTGCGCTACGCCGCCGACGAGCGGCCGCCGTGGGTCGAGAGCCGGCTCCAGGACTTCTTCGGGATGCGGGAGGGCCCACGGCTCGCCGGTGGCCGCGTGCCGCTCGTGCTGCACCTGCTCGCGCCCAACCGGCGGGCGGTGCAGGTCACGACCGACCTGGCGGGCTTCTGGGAGCGGCACTACCCGGCCCTGCGCCGTGAGCTGATGCGCCGCTACCCGCGGCACGCCTGGCCCGAGGACCCGCTGCGCGCTCAGCCGCCCGCGCGCGGGGCGCGGTGACGCGCGGCGCGCCGCTCGACGACGGCCGGGAGCGCTCAGACCTCGAGGAGCAGCCGCTCGGGCGCCTCCACGCACTCCTTCACCCGGATCAGGAACGACACCGCCTCGCGCCCGTCGACGAGGCGGTGGTCGTAGCTGAGGGCGACGTACATCATCGGGCGCACCACGACGGCGTCGTCGGGGCCCACCACCGCGCGCTTCTGGATCTTGTGGAGGCCGAGGATGCCCGACTGCGGAGGGTTGAGGATGGGGGTGGAGAGGAGCGAGCCGTAGATGCCGCCGTTCGAGATGGTGAAGGTCCCGCCCGCCAGCTCCTCCATGGTGATGCGGTTCTCGCGCGCCTTCCGGGCCAGCTCGCCGATGCGCTGCTCGACCTGGGCGAAGGAGAGCAGGTCGGCGTCGCGGACCACCGGCACCACCAGCCCCTTCCCGCCTCCGACCGCCACCCCGATGTCGTAGTGGTCCTTGTAGACGATCTCGGTCCCGCGGATCTCGCCGTTCACCGCCGGCCAGGCGCGGAGCGCCTCCACGGCGGCCTTCACGAAGAAGGACATGAAGCCGAGCTTCACGCCGTGCTGCTGCTGGAACGCCTCGCCGTGCTCCTCGCGCAGCGCCAGCACGCGCGACAGGTCGATCTCGTTGAAGGTCGTCAGGATGGCGGCGCTCTGCTGCGCCTCGAGCAGCCGCCGCGCCACCGTGCGGCGCAGCGGGCTCATGGCGACGGCCCGCTCGCGCTCGCCCGGGGGCTGCGGGGCCGGCGCCGCGGGCGCTCCCGGCGCGATCGCGCGGTCGCGCGCCGGGAGGGCTCGATCGAGATCGGCCGGCCGGATCACCTCGGCGCCGCCCAGCGCCGCCGCGTCCAGCCCGCTCTCCGCGATCCTCCGGCGCACGGAGGGCGGAGCCCGGGGCGCGTGCCGGGGCGCCGGCGCTCCGGCGCCGGACAGGGGCGCAGCGGGGGCAACGGTCGGCCGGGTGGCTCCACTCGCCGGGGAGGGGGCGGAGGCCGTGGCCCCACCCGCCACCGCGGGCTCGATCTCCCCGAGCACCTCGCCCACGGCCACCTCGGCCCCGGTGGGCCGGGCGATCCGTCGCAGCACCCCGGCCGCGGGCGCCGGGAGCGCGACCGTGGCCTTCTCGCTCTCCACCTCGACCACCGGCTCGTCGGCCTGGACCGTGTCGCCCTCCCGCTTCAGCCAGGCGCCCACGGTGGCCTGGGTGATCGACTCGCCCAGCGCCGGCACGCGCAGCTCCATCATCGATCAGCCTCCTCGGGCGCCCCGCGCCGCCGCCAGGGGCGGCGCGCCGAGCGCCTGGTTCACGAGCGACTCCTGCTCCAGGCGGTGCCGCGTGGCCGACCCCGCCGCGGGGCTGGCGGACTCGGGGCGGGAGACGCAGGCGAGCGGATACCGCCCGCCGAGCCTCGGCGTCAGGTGCATGTTCACGAACGGCCAGGCTCCCATGTTGCGGGGCTCCTCCTGGGCCCAGATCAGCTCCGTGCCCTCCGGGTGGCGCGACAGCACGGAGAGCAGCGCGTCGGCCTCGAGCGGATAGAGCTGCTCCACCCGCACGATCGCGACGTGGCGCGCGCCCTGCCGTGCGCGCTCCGCCGCCAGATCGTAGTACATCTTGCCGGAGCAGAGCACGATCCGGGTGATCTCGCCCGGGTCCTCCGGCGCGTCCACCACGAACGGCTGGAACCGCCCCGCGCTGAAGTCGGACAGCGGCGAGACCGCCTGCGGGTGCCGCAGCAGGCTCTTCGGCGACATGACCACGAGCGGCTTGCGCCACGGAGCGAGCACCTGGCGACGCAGCGCGTGGAAGAGCTGGGCGGGGGTGGTGAGGTTCATGACCTGCCAGTTGTCGTCCACCGAGAGCTCGAGGAAGCGCTCCAGCCGCGCCGACGAGTGCTCCGGGCCCTGCCCCTCCATGCCGTGGGGAAGGAGCAGCACCAGCCCCGAGAGCCGCGACCACTTGGCCTCGCTCGAGGACAGGAACTGATCCACGATCACCTGCGCTGCGTTGACGAAGTCCCCGAACTGCGCCTCCCAGATGGTGAGGCCGTCGGGCATCTCGAGGCTGTAGCCGTACTCGAACCCGAGCACGCCCGCCTCGCTGAGGGGGCTGTCCACCACCTCGACCACTCCCTGGCCGTCGCGGAGGTGGGCGAGGGGCGAGTGGCCGCTCCCCGTCTGCTGGTCGAAGAGCACCGCGTGGCGGTGGCTGAAGGTGCCGCGCCGGACGTCCTGCCCGCTCAGCCGGACCCGCACCCCCTGCCAGGCCAGGGTCCCGAAGGCGAGCGCCTCGCCCATCCCCCAGTCGACGGGGCGGCGTCCGGCCGCCATCTCGGCGCGCGCCTCCAGCAGCTTGGCGATCTTGGGGTGCACGTGGAAGGCGGGCGACAGGCTGGTCACGGCTCGCCCGACCTCCTCGAGCAGCCGCGGCTCGACGGCGGTCGCCACCTCCGACGCCGCGCCGGAGATCGACCCGCCCCGGTAGTGGGCCTTCACGCCTTGGAGCACCGGCGGCCCGGGCGAGACCGCGATGGCGGCCGACGCGGCGTACGCCTCCTCGAGCCCGCGCCGCACCTCCGCCGCCAGCGCCTCCACGTCCTCCCGCGAGACCACGCCCTTCTCCACCAGCCCCTCCGCGCAGGTGGCCCTCAGCGTCGGCTTGCGGGCGATGGCGCGGTACATGAGTGGCTGGGTGAAGGCCGGCTCGTCGCCCTCGTTGTGGCCGTACTTGCGGTAGCACCAGAGGTCGATGACCGCGTCGGAGCGGAACCGCTGCCGGAAGTCGATGGCGAGCAGGACCACCTGCGCGATGGCCTCGAGGTCCTCCCCGTTCACGTGGAAGACGGGGACCTGCAGCATGCGCGCGACGTCGGTCGCGTAGAAGGTGGAGCGCGCGTCGCGCGGGGAGGTGGTGAAGCCCACCTGGTTGTTCACCACCACGTGGAGCGTGCCGCCCACGCCGTATCCGGAGAGCAGCGCCATGTTGAGGGACTCGGCCACGATGCCCTGCCCCGCGAAGGCGGCGTCGCCGTGCACCAGGACCGGCAGCACGCGGCCTCGATCGGTGTCGTGATCGCGATCCTGGCGGGCCCGCACCTTCCCCTGCACCACCGTGTTGATCCACTCGAGGTGGCTCGGGTTGAAGGCGAGCGACACCTGGACCGGCGCGCCCTCCGGCGTGGCGTGCTCGCCCTGGTAGCCGAGGTGGTACTTCACGTCCCCACCGGCCGCGACGATGGCGCGATCGCGGAACTCGGCGAAGATCTGCCGCGCGGGCTTCCCCACCACGTTCGCGAGCACGTTGAGCCGCCCGCGGTGCGCCATCCCGATGGCGACGTCCTTCACGCCGTGGCCGACCGCCCGGTCGATGACGAGCTCCAGCAGGGGGACGAGCCCCTCGCCACCCTCCAGCGAGAAGCGCTTGGCGCCCAGGAAGCGCGTCCCCAGGAACTGCTCGAACAGCTCCGCCTGCGTGAGCTTGCGCAGCAGGAAGCGCTCGGTGTCGGGGGTGAGCGTGATGTGGTTCCGCGCCCGCTCCATCCGCTCCTCCAGCCAGGAGCGCAGCTCGCGGTCGTGGAGGTGCGCCAGCTCCACCCCGATCGTCCGGCAGTAGGTCTCCCGGAGCCGGTCCACCAGCTCGCGCAGGGTGCGCGTGCCGCCGCCGCCGGCGTCGTTCGCGACCGGCCGGTCGAGGTCTGCCTCGGAGAGCCCGAAGGCCTCGACGGCGATGGCCTCCCCGCTGCGCCGCTCGAGGCCGAGCGGGTCGAGGCGCGCGTGCAGGTGGCCCTGCTCCCGGTACGCCTGCACCAGGCGGTCGACGCGGAACTGGAACCCGTCCGTCACCGCGCCGGCCAGCGCCGTCCCCGCGCGCTCCGGCACGCGGCGCGCGAACGCGGTGACCGCCGACGGGGGGGCGACCGCCGGCCGTGGCGCCGGGGCGGCGGGGAGCCGATCGAAGTGGGCGCGCCACGACGGGCCGACCGACGCCGGGTCCGCCAGGTAGGCGAAGTAGAGCTCCTCGACGAACCCCAGGTTGGAGAAGCTCGGAGCGACGTCGCCGGCGGGGTCCTCGGACATGCGCACGATCTAACCGGCCCTGTCGGCAGCGCCGGGAAACCGATAGGTTCACGGGATGGCGTGCGGCCCGGAGATCGTGCTCCTCGCGGCGGGAGAGCGCCGTCGCCTGGGATGGTGCGCGGAGCATCGCGAACCCCCCTCGATCGCCCGGGTCATTGACGACCATACCCGCGCCGACGTGGCGCTTCGCCACGCCCTCGCCGGGGAGGGTCTACTGTGGCAGGGTGATTGGCACAACGCGCGCCAGACCCTGGCTGCCATGGCGCGCCGCATCCGGCCCGTGCGGCCACGCGGCCAGGGTGGTCCAGCGGCGCTGTTCCTCGCCGAGCGCGAGACGCGCCGGCGCGAGAGCGAACTCCTGTCCCACCTCCTGGTCCCGGTCGAACCGGGGTGGCGCTGCCCGCTCCCGCGGGCGCCCGCGCTCGGGCCCGCGCTGGAGGAGGCCTTCGGGCCTGGCCCGGACCAGCTCTCCGCCATCCCCTTGCGCGACGTGCTGGGTGCGATCGGTGCCCACGAGTGGTTCCGGCGCGGGGTCCTCGTCCCGGCGCTCGGAGGCACCCTCCATCCCCGCTACGGAGTCTTCGCGCCCATCCGCTCGGAGTACGTCGATCTCTTCGCGGCGACGGTGGCGGCCCGCGCGGCCACGCTGCGGCTCACCGAGGGGAAGGTGGCCTTCGACGTGGGCACCGGGACCGGGGTGCTCGCGGTCCTGCTCGCCCGCGCCGGGGCGCGGGTGATCGCGACCGACGTCGATCCACGCGCCGTGCGCTGCGCCCGCGAGACGGCGGTCCGGTTCGGGGTGGAGCGCCAGGTGGAGGTGCTGGAGCGCGACCTCCATCCTCCCGGCCGCGCCCGGCTCGTGGTGACCAACCCCCCGTGGATCCCCGGCGAGGCACACGGGCCCCTCGACCGTGCCGTCTACGACCCGGGCGGCGCCACGATGGCGCGCGCCATCGCCGGCCTCCCCGACCACCTCGAGCCCGGCGGCGAGGCGTGGCTCCTCGTCTCGGACCTGGCGGAGCGGCTCGGGCTCCGTCCGCCCGGCGCGATCGAGGCCATGGCGGGCCAGGCGGGGCTGTGCGTGGCCTCCACGGCATCGACCGCCGCCGCACATCCGCGCGCGAAGGAGAGCCGGGAGTCCGCGCGGCGCGGCACGGCGGACGCCGTCGCCCGCGCGCGGGCCGCCGAGGTCACCCGGCTCCTGGTCCTGGTGACCGCATGAGGGCAGACCGTCAGAGCGAGCGCGCCGCGTCCTGGTCGAGCGGAGAGGCCGGTTCGACCCGTGGTCCCGGCGCCGCGCCGAACGCTCTCCCGCCCTCCGGCTCGCAGCCGTAGGCGCGGCGCATGCGCCCGACCATCTCGCCCAGGCGGGTCTGGCCGTGGACGAACGAGTGTGCGACGTCGGGGTCCTGCAGCAGCTTCCAGGTCGTCATGTTCTCGCAGACGTAGGCCGGCTTCAGGCACTGGTCGCGCATGGCGGCGTGCCACTCCAGCCAGTTCGAGGGGTGGCACGCGACCTCCCGGAGCTGGCGGAGGAGCGGCCGGACGACGACCGGCGCGGCCGCGGCGAGCAAGAGCAGGGCCACCGCGGCGGCCGTGGCGCGCCGGAGGCCCCGGCGGCGGGTGGGGCCGGACGCCCGGGCAGGCGAGGGAGAGGCGATCGGTGCCGGGGCCTCGGCCAGGTCGCTGCGGCAGTGCTTGCAGCGGATCGCCGCGTCCTGGATCTCCTCGGCGCAGAACGGACAGAGCTTCATGGGCCCTCCAAGTGGACCGATGCGCTCCGCTTCATGTAAGGGCCGCCACCCGGCGGTGCCCGCCAGCCGCTCTACCGGTGCCCGACGCTCCCCACCGGAGCCGACGGGCCCGATCGGACCGTGGCGAGCTTCCAGATCCCGTAGGCCCACAGCCCGAAGCAGAAGTACTGCGCGGGCGTGAGGCCGAGGTAGCGGGCGTCCGCGTAGGGGACGTCCGAGGCACGCAGAAAATCGAGGAAGAACCGGCTCGTCCCGTACATCAGCGCGAGCAGCGCGAGCAGGCGACCGCGCAGGATGCCCCGGCGATCGAGCACGTACAGGACGGCGGCCATCGCGAAGAGCGCGAGCGCGTCGTAGAGCCCGAGATCGTGCCGCACGCCGCTGAACCCGAGCGTGGCCATGGCGCTGGGGGGAAAGTCCACGGCGAGCGGGAAGGTGGTCCTGACGCCCGGGTGGTCGTGGATCACGAAGCAGCCGATGCGCGCGACGCCCCAGCCCGGCGCGATCCCGAGCGCGAAGGAGTCGGCGTAGTCGTCGAACCGGACCGGGCGGCGGCGGAAGAAGACGATCGCGGCGAGGATCCCTCCCAGCAGCCCGCCGAAGGAGGAGAGCCCTTCCCAGAAGGCGAGGACGCGCTGCCAGTCCTGCAGCTCCTCCGGGTGGTAGAGGAAGAGGTGGATGACGTGTCCGCCGATGACGCCGCACCCCACGCCCCAGACGGCGTAGTCGGAGAGCGGCCGCGGATCGAGCCCGTGGCGGCTCGCCTCGCGCACGGAGAGCGCCGCGGCGGCGTAGACGCCGAGCGCCGCGAAGATGCCGAAGGCCTGCAGCGTGAAGGGGCCGAGGGTGACGCCGGGCAGGTGGAAGTAGGGGATCACGACGCGGCGGAGTATCGACGCGACGAGGCGCCGCGTCCAGTCCATCCGGCAGCAGCCGGGCGCGAAGCGCGGACCCGCCCGGTCCCTCCCGGGCCTGCTATGCTCCCCGCTCGATGGCCGCGCTCGATCCGGTCGCGTTCCTGCGCGTGACGCCGCCCTTCGACGAGCTCCCGCCGGCCCTCTTCGACGCGGCGGCGCGCGCGCTCGAGATCAGCTTCGCGCCCGCGGGCACCCGGCTGGTCGAGCGGGGCGGCGCGCCCCTCCAGCACCTGTACGTGATCCGGAAGGGCGCCGTGCGGCTCGAGCGCGCCGGCCAGACGCTGCAGCTCCTGGAGGAGGGGGAGATCTTCGGCTACACCTCGCTGCTCTCCAAGCGGGCGACGCTCGACGCCGTCGTCGAGGAGGACCTGCTCTCCTACCGGATCCCGGGGACCCAGTTCGAGGAGCTGCTGGCCGACGCGAAGTTCGCCAGCCACTTCGCGAGCGGGCTCGCCGAGCGCCTCAAGCACAGCCTCGAGCGGGCGCACGTGGCCAGCTTCCAGAGCGACCTCGGTGTGCCGATCGAGAGCCGGCTCCGGCGGGGCCCGGTGCGCGTCCCGGCGGCCACCACCGTCGGGGAGGCGGCGCGCATCATGCGGGACAGCGGCGTCTCCTCGGTGCTGGTGGACACCGATCCGGTCGGCATCGTCACCGACCGCGACTTCCGCAACCGCGTGCTCGCGGAGGGGCTCGGCCCCGACACCCCCGTCACCCGCATCTACACCGCCCCGGTGAAGACCATCCCGGGCCACACCGCCATCTACGAGGCCTGGCAGCGGCTCCTCGACGCCGGCGTCCACCACCTGCCGGTCACGCGCGACGGCAAGATCGTGGGGGTGCTGACGTCGAGCGACCTCCTCAAGACCACGTCCCAGGGGCCGATGACCGTGCTGCGGAGCGTGGAGCGGATCGCCTCGCGCGACGCGCTCCCGGGCTACGGCGAGCGGGTCACCGAGATGGCCTCCTCGCTGCTGTCGGGCGGCCTCGACGCGACGGTGATCGGCGGCTTCGTGGCGCGGCTCAACGACGCGCTGCTGGCGCGCATCCTGCGGTGGGTCGAGGCCGAGCTCGGCCCCCCTCCGGCGCCCTACGCCTGGATCGCCTTCGGCTCCGAGGGGCGGATGGAGCAGACGCTGCTCACCGACCAGGACAACGCCCTGATCCACGGCGGCGAGGCGGGGGACGAGCCCTACTTCGCCGCGCTGGCGGAGCGCACCAACGCCGACCTCGAGGCGGCGGGCTTCCCGGCCTGCCCGGGCGGCTACATGGCCAAGAACCACCACGGCCCGCTCCGCATGTGGGAGCAGCGCTTCTCGGGGTGGCTCGACGACCCGAAGCCGCACGCGCTGCTCAACGCCGCCATCTTCTTCGACTTTCGCCGCGTGCACGGCACGCTCGACCTCGCCCCGCTCGACGCGGTCCTGCTGCGGGCCGCGCGGGAGCGGGTCTTCCTGGCCTGCATGGCCAAGGCGGCGCTCGAGTTCCGCCCGCCGCCCTCCCTGGTCATGCGGATCCGGGGGGACGACATCGACCTCAAGCTGCAGGGCATCTCGCCCATCGTGTTCCTCGCCCGCCCCTACGCGCTCGAGGTGGGGTCGCTGGCGCGCAACACGCTGGAGCGGCTCGACGCCGCCGTGGCCGGCGGCCGCATCGGCAGCGACGCCTGCGCGACGCTGCGCGAGGCGTACCGCTTCCTGCTCGGGCTGAGGCTCCGCGAGCAGATCCGCATGATCGCGGAGGGGAAGCCCCCCGTGAACCGGATCGCGATGAGCGCGCTGAGCTCGATCGAGCGCAGCCGGCTCAAGGACTCCCTGCGCGCCGTGCGGAGCTGGCAGGAGAAGGCCTCGTACCATTACCGGACGGACCTGTTCTAGTGCGCGCCGCCGCCGGGCCGGAGCCCTGACGTGTTCTGGCCCTCGCCAGCCTGGGACGACGTCGTGTACTGGGCGCTCGACCTCGAGACGGGCGGCCTGGATCCGAGGCGGCACCCCATCCTCGCCGTCGGCATGGTGCCGATCCGCGCCGGCACGGTGCGTCTCGGCGAGTCGTTCCAGTCGCTGGTCCGTCCGCCGGCCCCGGAGCGCATCAACGCCGAGTCGATGCGCGCCCACCACCTCGTCCCCCGCGACGTCCGCGAGGCACCGTCGCTGGAGGCGGCCCTGACCGAGGTCGACGCCCGCCTGCGCTCGGACGACCGCGCCGTCCTCCTGGTCCACCAGGCGGCCGTGGACGTGCGCTTCCTGCGCCAGGCCCACCGCAGCGTCGCGCGCTCCTGGCCCCGCCCGCGCGTGGTCGACACCGTGGACCTGCTGGTCCGCGCCGCCCGGAAGGCGCGCTTCCTCGACCCCGACGCGCTGCAGCGCGAGCCGGTGCTCAACCTGTCGCGGGCGCGGCGGCAGCTCCGGCTGCCCGACTACGGGGCGCACGACGCGCTGACGGACGCGATCTCGACGGCCGAGCTCTTCCTGGTGCTGCGGCGCGTCCTCGGGGCCCGCACCCTCCGCGACCTGCGGTAGAGGCGGCGCGCGGGAGGCGCCGTCAGCCGTTCTGCGAGAGGATGAGGTGGACGTACTGCGCGCGCTCGAAGGCGCCGGGATCCCGGATCACCCGCTGCGAGATGGAGCCGCGGAAGTCGCCGAGCTCGGAGAAGCCCCGGCGGTCCATCCAGTCCTCGAGCCCCTGCCGAAGCGTCTCGAGGTACGGAACGCCCCGGGCCACCAGCGCGGAGGCGAGCTGCACCACCGTGGCCCCGGCCAGGAGCTGCTTGATGACGCCCGCGGCGTCGTGGACGCCCGTCGAGGCCGCGAGGTCCGCCTCGATGCGGCCGTGGAGCAGGGCGACCCAGCGCAGCGGCAGCAGCATCTCCGTGGGCTGGCTGGGCGGCATCACGTTCTGGAGCGACATCCGCTCCAGGGAGATGTCGGGCTGGAGGAAGCGGTTGAAGAGCACGAACCCCCGCGCGCCGCGGCGCTGGAGCCGCTGGAGGACGTGCGGGAGCGAGGTGAAGAAGGGCGAGACCTTCACCGCCACCGGGACCCGGACGCTCTCCACGATGGAGGCGACGGTCTCCTCGTAGCGCGCCTCCACCTCCGCCGCGCTCACCGCGGGGTCCGCCTGGACGGCGTACAGGTTCACCTCCAGCGCGTCGGCGCCCGCCTCCGCGATCTGGCGCGCGTAGCCGCTCCAGCTCCCCGGGGCGACGCAGTTCAGGCTGCCGATGACCGGGATCTTCACGGCGCGCTTGGCGCGCGCGACGAGCTGGAGGTACTCCGCCGGCCCGATGCGCTGGGCGGGGAAGAAGCTGCTCGCCTCGGGCGTGCTGTCGGCGCCGAAGGAGAGCGCCTCCTGGAGCGCCGAGTCCGCGGCCTCGATCTGCTCCTCGAACAGGGAGCGCAGGACGACCGCGCCGGCGCCGTGCGCCTCGGCCGACACGAAGTTGTCGATCCGGTTCGAGAGCGAGGAGCTGGCCAGCAGCAGCGGGCTGGGGAGCTGCAGCCCGAGGTAGGTGGTGGACAGGTCGGCCATGGACGCCTCCGGTGGCGCGATCCTCTCCCGCGGCGCCCCGGTTGTGAAGCGCCGCACGCCCCCTCACCCCGAAGGGGCGGCGCGCCCGCTCACCGCGGCCCGCTCCGGCGGCGCCGGAGGGCGGTCGCCACCGCGACGGCGAAGGCGAGGAGGGCCGTGGCGGTGAAGACCGGGCTCTCGCTCCGCGCCGCGAGGAGGATCAGGAGGGGGAGCCCGGCGAGCGCCAGCAAGGCGTCGACGGACGGCGGCCGGGGGAACGGCGCGAGCAGCAGGGCCGCGAGCGCGCCCGGAGGGAGGCCGCGCAGGAGCAGCGCCCGCACCGCGCCGGGCGCGGCGAGCGGACCCGGGCTCGCGCCCAGGAGCACCATCGCCGCCACGGCCACCGACCCGGCGGCGAGCAGCAGGACCGCCCCGGCGGCGGCGTCCTTCGCCGCGCGTGCCAGCTCGTGGCGCTCCGGGCTCACCAGGTCCACCAGGGCCTCGAGCGCGCTGTTTCCCACCTCGGCCGCCAGCACCAGGAAGACGCACAGGAGCAGGGCGAGCCGTTCGGCCACCGGCAGCGCGACCACGCTGCCCAGCGCGCCGACCTCGAGGGCCAGCACGAGGTGGACGCGCATGTTGCGCTGCCGGAGCGCCGTCTCCACCACGCCGTCCCACGCGAACCGGAAGCTCGCGGCCAGGCCGCGCCACGAGCCGCGCCGCGGCCGGACGGGACCGCCGGCCGGCGCCGGCCGGTGCGGCGGCGTCACCACGGCGCTACGACTCCTTCCAGTTCGCCAGCAGGAACTCCGTCTCCACCGGGGAGAGGTCGAAGCGCAGCGCCGCCTCCTCCACCAGCGCCAGGCGAGGCCGGGCGGGCTCCTCTCGCCGCCGCTCCGACAGCCACTTCAGCGCCTGCCGGAGCCCCTCTCCGCTCGGGACGATGCCGCCACGCTTCTCCGCCATGAGCGCCTCCCCTAATTCCCGGCGTCGGTGACCGGGCTCGCGCGGGGCTCGCGCGGCGGCCGCGCCTCGGGCGGCGAGAACGGGATCCGCAGCTTGCCGGCGCGGTTCTGGAGGAACAGGTCGAGGCCGCGCTCGTAGTGCATCGCGATCTCGTCGAAGAGCGCGTCGAGCACCGGCTCGAAGGCCTCCGCCGTGGGCTCCTGCACCTCGAACTCGACGCCCGGGAAGAGCTCGATGACGTAGCGCCCTTCCTTCCCCATCGGGTCGCCGGTCCGCTTGAAGCGGAGCGCGAGCCGGATCTCGTCCGCGGGGGCGGCCTCCTCCGCCAGGCGCAGCGTGAGGCGGAGGTGCCAGAAGGTGTCGCCCTCCAGCACCAGCGCGTCCTCGATGCGCGCCACCGGGCCGTGGCCCGGCCGCTCGTAGGAGACGAGCTCGCGCGGCCACTCGAACCGATCGACGAGGGCACGCGAGAACGCACCGGCGAAGTAGGCGCACTGCGAGAAGTAGCCGTCGTACTTCTTCCTCGCCGCCGCGAACACCCGCCGCACGTCCTGGAAGCGCGACATCCCCCACCCTCCTGCCGCCCCCGCCCCGGGCGGCAGCGCAGGCTAGCAGATCCCGGCCGGCGGCGGGCGAGCGCGCGCCGCGTCACGCACCGTGCCGGTGCGGCTCCGGGTGGATGGTGAGCACCGGGCAGCGCGCGTGGCGCACGACGCGCTCGGTGATGGAGCCGAGCAGCGCGTGGCGGAGGCCGGTGCGTCCGTGCGTGCCGAGCACGATCAGGTCGTACCCGCCCTCGCGCGCGAACTCCACCACCTCGAGGGCCGGATCCCCGATGGACTTGGCGGTCGCCACCCGCGGGGCGCCGGCCTGCTGCGCCAGGGTGCGCCACTCCGCCAGGTGCGTGTCCGCCTGGTCGGCCAGCTCCTGGAGCATCTTCGGGCTCGCCACGACCGAGCCCTCGGGCAGGGTGTAGCCGGGGAGCTGGTAGGAGTGGAACAGCGTCAGATCGGCGTCGAGCTGGCGGCAGAGCTCCGCGGCGGTTCCCATCGCCGCGCGCGCGGGCTCGCTGAAGTCGATCGGGCACAGGATCTTCTTCCACGGCATCGTCATCACGCCCTCC
>JAJYHA010000086.1 GCA_021784995.1 Myxococcales bacterium | reverse complement strand
GGCGGCGCGCTGGACGCGCGGCCGGTCGGAGAGCACGCGGCCGTCGCGGAGGACGATCACCCGGGACGTGTACTCGGCCACGTCCGGCTCGTGCGTGACCAGGAGCACGGTCATGCCGCCGCGCCCCAGCTCCTGGAGCAGCGCCATCACCTCCACGCTGGTGCGCGAGTCGAGGTTCCCCGTCGGCTCGTCGGCGAGGATGAGGCGCGGCCCGTGGACCAGCGCGCGGGCGATGGCGACCCGCTGCTGCTGACCGCCCGACATCTGGCTGGGCTGGTGGTGGAGGCGGTCGGCCAGCCCCACGCGCCGGAGCGCCTCGGCCGCCCGGCGGTGCCGCTCGGCCGTGGGCACGCCGCGGTAGAGCAGCGGGAGCTCCACGTTCTCGAGCGCGCTCGTGCGCGGGAGGAGGTTGAAGTTCTGGAAGACGAAGCCGATGGTCCGGTTCCGCAGCGCCGCCAGGCGGTCGGGCGCCAGGCGCGACACGTCCTCGTCGTCGAGGAGGTAGCGCCCGGCCGTGGGCCGGTCGAGGCAGCCCAGGATGTTCATCAGCGTGGACTTCCCGGAGCCGGAGGCGCCCATGACCGCCGTGAACTCGCCCTGGCGCACCGTCAGCGTCACGCCCGCGAGCGCGTGGACCTCCACGTCGCCCATGCGGTAGGTCTTCGTCACGTCCAGGAGGCGGGCCAGCGGCGCGTCCTCTCCCTGCCCCTGCTCGCCGGCGTCGGACACGGTGGCTCAGAAGGGCCGGCGCATCGCGCCGGCCATGCCGCTGGTGGGACCCGCTCCGCCGGAGACGTCGGTGATCACCTCGTCTCCTTCCGCGACCCCCTCCACCGCCTCCGTGGCGCTGCCGTCGGAGATCCCCGCCACCAGCGCGACCGCCACGGGCCGCCCGCCGCGGAGGAGCCACACCGTCCGCCGATCGGGCCGCGCCCGTGCGCCGTCGGCCCCGGTCGAGGGCGCACCCCCCGCACCTCCCGCGGCGCCCCCGATCCGCCCGTCGCGCTCGAGCAGCCAGGGCGGCCGGAAGCGGAGCGCCGCGTTGGGCACCCGCAGCACCTCCGGCCGCTCCGCGTAGACGAAGGTGACGTTGGCCGTCATCCCCGGCCTGAGCTTGAGGTCGGTGTTCGCGACGTCCACCACCGCGTCGTAGGTGACCACGTTCTGGACCGTCTGCGCCGCGTTCCGGATCTGCCGGACGCGGCCGCGGAAGGTCTCCCCCGGGAACGCGTCCACCGTGAAGGTGGCGTCCATCCCGTCGCGCAGCCGGCCCACGTCGGCCTCCGCCACGCTGGTGTCCACCTGCATCTTCGCGAGGTCCTCGGCGATGACGAAGATGGTGGGCGCCTGCAGCGCCGCCGCCACCGTCTGGCCGACGTCGACGCTGCGGGAGATCACGACCCCGCTCGTGGGGGAGAAGATGTCGGTGTAGGCCAGGTTGACCTCTGCCTGCTGCAGCGCGGCGCGGGCCTGGGCCACCGCGCCCCGCGAGGCCTTCACCTGCGCCGCCGCGGCCTCCGCGTTCGCCTGCGAGGTGTCGAGGTCGGCCTGCGCGATCAGCCGCTCCGCGGCCAGCGCCGCTGCCCGCCGGTACTGCCGCTCCGCGTCGACCGCCTGCGCGCGCGACCGGGCCAGGTTCCCGTCGGCCGCGATCAGGTTGGCGCGCGCCTGCTGCACCGCCGCCTGGAAGAGCTGCGGGTCGATCTTGGCGACCAGCTGTCCCTTCCTCACCCGGGAGTTGAAGTCGGCGTAGAGCGCCTGGACCCGTCCCGACACCTGGCTGCCGACCTGTACGGTCACGATGGCCGAGAGGGTGCCGGTGGCGGTCACCTTCGCCACCAGACGTCCGCGCTCCACGCGGCGGGTCTCGAAGCGGGGCTGCGCCCTCGCGCGGGCCGCGCGCCAGCGCCACACCCCGGCCACGCCGGCCAGGAGGACGAGAGCGGCGGCGAGGAGGAGGCGGCGTCGCGTCATGTGGCCTGGCCAGTGCACCCGCGAGGTGCCCGGAGGTGAAGGCGCGTCCTGCCGCTCGGCTGCGCGCCGGCGCCCCTCACCGGATGCTGGAGGTGCCGCCGGCGATCGCCCCGCCGGCCGCGCTGATGATCGCCTTCAGGTCGTCGTCGGTGAAGGTGATCCCGCCGCCGAAGAAGATGTCCTGCCCGATCGCGAACTTGGGGCCGCCCGGGTAACGCCCCGCCTTCCAGGTGTTGAGGAAGTCGTCGAAGCCGACGGTGGCGTACACGTACTTGAAGAGGGAGTAGTCGGCCCACATCTTGGCGCGCGGGAAGGTCGGCTGCTCGGGACGGGAGAACTGGAACACGTCGAGCGAGAGCTTGAGCGAGTCGTTCAGCAGGTAGAGGTCCGTCCCCACGCCGCCGGAGCTCTCGATGAGCCCGATGCGGAGCGCCAGCGGGCCATAGCGCTTGGCGAACTCGACCGAGAACGTGTACCGCTGCTCGGTGACGGTGGTGGTGGTGGTGCTGTTGGCGAGCCCGGCCGGCGTCTGGCTCACGACGTTCTGCACGTTCTGCGACACGACGCCGCGCGGGTCGTTGACGATCGAGAACATGTAGTACTTGTCCGGCCGGGGGATGAGCATGAAGCTCGCGTAGGTCTTCGCCCC
>JAJYHA010000288.1 GCA_021784995.1 Myxococcales bacterium | reverse complement strand
CCGCCGGCCGCCCGGTCCTGGAGCGGGTGGTGGCCCTGGCGCCCCTCACCGAGCCCGAGCTCCTCCGGCTCGGGGCGACGCTCGAGCGCGGCTCCGAGCACCCCCTCGCCGCGGCGGTGACGGGCGCCGCCGCCGCGAGGGGCCTCCGCCTCGGGGAGGCGACCGGGTTCGCCGCGCTCCCTGGCCGGGGGGTCACCGGCCGGGTCGAGGGCCGGGCGGTCGTGCTCGGCACCGCCGCGCTCCTGGGCGAGCTGGGGATCGACCCCGCGCCGCTCGCCGCGGAGGCCGAGGCGGCGCGCCGGGGCGGCGCCACCGCCCTGCTCGTCGCCGTCGACGGCCGGGCGGCCGGCCTGCTGATCGCCGCCGACCCGGTGAAGCCCGGCGCCGCCGCGGCCATCGCCGCCCTGCGCGGCGAGGGGCTGAAGGTGGTCATGGTCACCGGGGACCACGGGACGACCGCGCGCGCGGTCGCCGCGCGCCTCGGCCTCGACGACGTCCAGGCGGAGGTCCTCCCCGCGGCGAAGGCCGGCGCGGTCGCCGCCTGGCGGGCGCGCGGCGCCGTGGTCGCGATGGCCGGCGACGGGATCAACGACGCCCCGGCCCTCGCCGCGGCCGACGTCGGGATCGCCATGGGCACCGGCACCGACGTGGCGATGGAGAGCGCCGGGATCACCCTCGTCCGCGGCGATCTCGCCGGGATCGTGCGCGCCCGGCGGCTCTCGCGCGCCACCATGCGCAACATCCGGCAGAACCTCTTCTGGGCCTTCGCCTACAACGCCGCGGGCGTGCCGCTGGCCGCCGGCGCCCTCTACCCGCTCACCGGCGCGCTCCTCTCGCCGATGATCGCGAGCGCCGCCATGAGCTTCAGCTCGGTGACGGTGATCGCGAACGCCCTCCGGCTCCGCCGCGCGCGGCTCTAGGCGCGCGGCCGGCGGGCGCCCGGCCGATCAGGGGAAGAGGATCATCCGCACCCCGCCCTGGATCCAGACGTGGGTCCCGCGCGCCGGGATCGAGTAGGGGCCGGTGCCGAGATCCTGCTGGGTGTAGCTCCCGACGCCGGCCGACAGGAAGAGCCCCCAGCCCAGGTCCTGGCTCTGGCGGAAGTCGTAGCCGGCCGAGAGCCGCAGCATCTCCCAGCCGCTGAGGGTCATCGCGTTGAGCGACGAGTTGTCGTCCGAGATGGAGGTCCCCTCGATCATCGTCCCCGCCGCGATCCACGGCGTCGCGCGGGCGCTCGGCGTGAAGGACCAGCGGAGCTGCGGCCCGAACCGGAGCGTCGCGACGCTGCAGGTGGTCCCGGCGGCGGCGCACTGGCTGGCCACCGTCGAGCCGGCGGTCCCGAGCCCGAGATCGAGGACGAGCCCCACCATGAGCGGCGGCGCGATCCGGACGCCGGCCTCGAACTCCATGAGGAACTGGGGGGACACGTAGCTGCTCATCGAGGCGCCGGCGAGCGCGCTGCCGGTCGGGACCGCCATCCCGATCCCGGCCGAGAACATCATCAGGTCGGGGGGGTAGGTCGCCGCGCCGGGCGGGAACGGGGCCGGGAACGCGGGTTCCTCCGCCGGCCCGTACCCCTCCTCCCCCGGGTACTCCTCCGGCGGATAGCCGGCTGGAGGTCCGCGCGCCGCCCCCTGGCCAGGGGGCGGCGGCGGGGGCGGGGGCGCCGCGAAGGGATCGATCCCGCCGGCGGGGCCGGCGGTGGCGCCGGGGGCCTTGATCCCTCCGACCGTCCCGTCGCGGTACTCGATCCGGAAGATGTCCTTGGCCGGGATGGTCCGGGTCTCGCCGCCCGGGATCTGGATGGTGACCCCGGTCCTGGGATCCTCGACGATCACCGTCCCCCGGACGCGCCCGCCGTCCAGGAGCATGACGGTGTCGAGGGCCGGGGGCGCAGCGGCGAGCGCCGCCGCGAGGGCGAGGGGGACGATGGCGAGCATGGCGTGAGCCTCCTGGCGCCATCGTCGCACGGCGCCCGATCCGGTCAAGCGGTCCGCCCGCCCCCTAGTAGATCCGGGCCACCTCGGCCCCGGAGAAGTACGCCCGCAGGATCTCCCGGTAGCCCTGCCCCGCGCCCGCGCGGCCGACCGCGCCCCACTGGCACATCCCGACGCCGTGCCCCCACCCGCCGCCGCGGAGCAGCACCCCACCGGGCGCCGGGTCGACCACGAACATCGACGACGGGAGGTTGCCGAGGAGACGCCGGATCCGGAGCTCCCCCGGGATCACCACCGCGCCGCCGGCGCCGGCGACCCGCAGCTGGATGGCCCGGCCGGAGATCCCCCGCTCGACCACCTCCAGCCGCGCGCCGGCCCCGACGCCGAGCCCGGCGACGAGCCGGTCGAGCTCCGCCTGGCCGAGGCGCCGCTCCCACCGGAACCGGTTCGCCCCCGGCGATCCGGGCCGGCGGCACCAGGCGTCCGGCGGGTCGACCAGGAACGCCCGCAGCGCGCGCTCTCCCCGCAGCGCGCCGTCGGGGGGCTCCGCGGCGCCGCCGCGGACGTCGAGGTGGCCGCGGAGGCTCGGATCGGGCCGCCCCGGCCAGACCGCGTCGTTCGACTCTCCGTGGCCACCGCAGGTCGCCGAGTAGACGCCGTCGACGAGCGTCCGGTCCGCCCGAGATCGGAA
>JAJYHA010000318.1 GCA_021784995.1 Myxococcales bacterium | reverse complement strand
AACTCGGACATGGCGCGAGCCCGGCCGTCAGCGCGCCGGCGCTGCCCGGTTCATCGCCGTCTCCGGCGCCGCCTGCGGGGTGACCACGGCGCCGTCGCTCACCTTCTGGAGCCCCTCGACCACCACCCGGTCGCCGGCCTCCACGCCGGAGCGCACGATGCGCAGCCCCCCCGCGCTCGGACCGACCTCCACGCGCCGGAGCTGGACCTTGTCCCCGGGCCCGACCACCGCCAGCGAGTAGGTGCCCTGCACCTGCAGCAGCGCCCGCTCCGGGACCACGAGCGCGTGGGCGCCCTCCTCCGGCCGCGGCAGGCGCACCCGCGCGTACTGTCCCGGCCGCAGGTCGCGCGCGGGGTTGGGGAAGAGCGCCTGCAGCTGGATGGTGCCCGTCCCGGGGTCCACCTGCCGGTTCGCCGCGACGAGGACGCCGCGCGCCGGGTAGACGGTGCCGTCCGACAGCACCAGCTGCAGCCCCGGGTCGCCCTCCTCGGTCGCGCCGCCCTGCTGCACGCGGGCGAACTGGCGGCGCGCCCAGGCCACGTCCCGGCCCGTGACGGCCCTCCAGCGGGCGGGGGAGCGCACGTAGTCGAGCTCGCTGAGCGGGAAGGTCACGCGGATGGGATCGACCTGCGAGACGGTGGTGAGGAGCGTCGGCCCGTCTTGGCCCACCAGGTTGCCGGGCCGGACCAGCGCGATGCCAGCCAGCCCGGAGAGCGGCGCCCGGACGCGCGTGTAGGAGAGGTTCAGCTCCGCCTGGTCGAGCGCGGCGTGCGCCGCCTGCACCTGGCCGTCGGCGTCGCGCATCTGGGCCTCGGCGTCGTCGAGCTCCTGCCGGCTGACGACGCCGGAGGGCGCCAGCGAGCGCTTGCGCTCGAGCAGCGCCCGGGCGTGGATCTGGGCGGCCTCGGCCCGGGCCACCGTGGCCCGGGCGTTGGAGAGCGCCGCCACGTACTCGGCCGGGTCGATGGTGAAGAGGACCTGCCCCTCCGCGACCGTCGCGCCGTCCTGGTAGAGCTGCTGCTGCAGGAAGCCGCGCACGCGCGCCCGGATGTCGACGTTGGCGTACCCGTCCAGCGTCCCCACCGCCTCGACCTGCAAGGGCACGTCGCGGCGCTCGACCGCCGTGACGACGACGGTGGGGGGCGCGGGGGGCGGCGGCGACGCGCCCGGCGCCGTGCACCCGCCCAGCAACGTGCAGGCGATCGCCAGGCCCGCGGCCAGGGTGGTCTTGCCGTTCACGGTCGCTCCGTCCGGGTGCGGCGAAAGAAAGGCCTCTTGTAGCCGAGCCGCCCCGGCGTTCGCAACGAGGCGTTGCGATGCGACGCCGGGCCCCGCCGCCCCGGCGCCCCGCCCGGCGCGGCGCGCGGGGGGCGTGGTCCTCAGACGACCCGCTCGTTGCCCCCGTCCACGGGGATCTGCGCGCCCGTGGTCCTGGCGAAGAGCGGCCCGCACAGCTCGGCGGCCAGCTCCGCCACGTCGGCGGCGTGGACCTCGACGTGGAGCAGGTTCCGGGTCCGGTACTGCTCGACCGTCATGCCGTAGGCCTGCGCGCGCGCCGCCAGCACCTCCGGCGTCCAGATGCCGGTGTCGAAGACGGCGTCCGGGTGCAGCACGTTCACGCGGATGCCGGCCGGGGCCCACTCGAGCGCGGCCACGCGAGCCAGCTGCGTCAGCGCCGCCTTGGAGGCGGAGTAGGCGGCAGCGCCCGGCCCCGGCGCCGGGACGTTGCGCGAGCCGATCACCACCACCCGGCCGCCGCCCGGCGCCGCCGCGAGCAGCGGGTGGGCCTCCCGCAGGAGCGCCAGGTTGGCGTCGAGGTTCACCTGCAGCACGCGCCGCCACGCCTCGTCGGCGAGCGCCTCGATGCGGCAGCTGGCCGGGAAGACGCCCGCGTTGAGCACCAGCACGTCGAGGCCGCCGAAGGCGCGCACGGCGCCGTCCAGGGCGGCGGAGAGCTGCGCGGGGCGGGTCACGTCGCACACCACGCCCAGGTAGTCGGGCCGGCGGTGCAGGGTGGCCACCGCGGCGTCCACGTCGAGGCCGAGCACGGCCGCGCCGCGCGCCAGCAGCGCGGCGACGGCCGCCTTCCCGATGCCCGAGGCGGCTCCGGTGACGAGCGCCACCTCGCCCGCCAGCGGTGGGGGCTTCCCGCCGGCCCGGAGCTTCGCCTGCTCGAGGTCCCAGTACTCCACCTCGAAGAGGTCGCGCTCCGGGAGCGCCCGCCAGCCGCCCAGGGCGACGGCGCGCTCGACGATGTCCATGGTGTGGGCGTAGACGTCGAAGACCACCTGCGCGTCGCGGGCGCTGCGCCCGACGGTGCAGACCCCGAGCTCCGGGTCGAGGAGGACGCGCGGGGCCGGATCGAGCATCGACTTGGGCTCGCGCGCGGCGGGGGCGTGCGCGTCGAAGTAGCTGCGGTAGCGCGCCGCGTACCCCTCCACGTCGCGCCCGACGAGGGGCACGCGCTTGGTGCGGATCACGTGGTCGGGCGTGGCGGGGCCCTGCTGCGAGATCTCCGCCACGTCGGGCCGGCGCGCGAAGGCCAGGCTGCGCGCGTCGTCGTGGACCGCCAGCACGGCCGGCCACCCCGCGGCGCCAGAGATCGCCGCCCGCAGGGCCGCGATGGCCTCCCGCGCG
>JAJYHA010000028.1 GCA_021784995.1 Myxococcales bacterium | reverse complement strand
GGGACCGGCGGCGGCGCGGCTCCGGCGCGCGGCGCGGCGGGCCGGCGTGCCCATCGTCCGCGACGTGCGCCTGGCGCGCGCGCTCCACCGGCTGGCCGAGGTCGGGGAGGAGATCCCGGTCGAGCTGTACGACGCGGTCGCCGCGGTGCTGGCCCACCTCTACGGCGCGCCACCCCCGCTCCGGCCATGACGCTCTCCTCGACCCTCCTGCGGCGCGTGCGCCGCTCGCCCGATCTCGCCCTCGCCGCGGCCGCCCTCGGGGTGGTGACGCTCCTCGTCGCCCCGCTCCCGCCGCCCCTGCTCGACCTCTTCCTGGCCACCAACCTGGCGCTCTCGGCGGCGATCTTCATGACCGCGCTCTTCGCGCGCGAGGCGTTACGCCTGGCCAGCTTCCCCAGCCTGCTGCTCTTCACCACCCTGCTCCGCCTCGCGCTGGAGGTCAGCTCGACGCGCCTCGTGCTCGCCCGCGGCGACGCCGGGCGGATCATCCAGGCGTTCGGCCAGGTGGTGGTGGGCGGCAACTACGTCGTGGGCGCGGTGATCTTCGCCATCCTGACGCTGGTGCAGCTCCTCGTCGTGACCCGCGGAGCCGAGCGCGTGGCCGAGGTGGCCGCCCGCTTCACGCTCGACGCGCTTCCCGGCAAGCAGATGTCGATCGACGCCGACCTCCGCGCGGGGACCATCGACCAGGAGGAGGCGCGACGCCGCCGGCGGGCGCTCGAGCGGGAGGGGCAGCTCCACGGCGCCATGGACGGCGCGCTCAAGTTCGTGAAGGGCGACGCCCTGGCCGGGGTCGCCATCGTGGCGGTGAACGTGGCCGGCGGCCTGGTGGCCGGGGTCGTGCGCGGCATGCCGCTGGAGGCGGCTGCGCGGCGCTACGCGCTGCTCGCCATCGGCGACGGCCTGGCGGCGCAGATCCCGGCCCTGCTCGTCTCGGTCGCCGCCGGCGTGGCGGTGACCCGGGTGGCGGGCGACGAGGACGGGGGGAGCCTCGCCGAGGAGCTCGGGCGACAGCTCTTCGCCGACCCGCGCGTCCTGGCCGCGGTGGCGGCGCTGTGCGGAGCGCTCGCGCTCGTGCCCGGGATCCCTGCCTGGCCCTTCGTCGGGCTGGCGGTCGCCTGTGCGGGCGGCGCGTGGGGAGTCCGCGGCGCGCCATCCGGGCACGCGGCTCCGGCGTCCGCCACGCCCGGACCGGACGGCCACGGCGGACGCACGGCCGTCCCGTCGCCGCTGGCGCTGGAGCTCGCGCGCGATCTGACCGACGCGCCGGGCGGCACGGCGCTCCTCTCCGAGCTCCTCACCGACGCCGGGCGCGCGCTCGAGGCTGCGCTGGGGGTGCGGATCCCCGGCGTCGAGGTCCGGGACGCGCCGCTCCCACCGGGGCGGTGGCGGCTGCTGGTCGACGAGGTCCCGGCTGCCCTCGGGAGCGCACCGCTCGACGAGGCGCTGGCGCTGGCCGCGCCCGGCGAGCTGGAGGCGGTGGGGATCGAGGCCGCCACCGCCCACGACCCGCTGACCGGCGCACCCGCGTCCCGGATCCGCTGCGCCCACGCCGAGCGGGCGAGCGCCCTCGCGCCGGTCCGCGGGCCCCTCGAGCGCGTCACGACCGAGCTCGTGGCCGCCGTGCGCGCCCACGCGCACCTGCTGGTGGGGATCCAGCAGGCGCAGGAGCTGCTCGACCTCCTCGAGGACACGCACCCGGCGCTCGTCCGGGAGGCGGTCCGTCAGGTGCCCATCCACGTGCTGGCCGACGTGCTGCGCCAGCTGCTCGAGGAGGGCATCCCCCTCCGCCCGCTGCACACCATCGTGGAGGCGATGCTCGACGGCGGCGCCACCCGGGGGGCGGCCGCGCTGGCCGAGTCGTGCCGACGCGCGGTGCGGCGCCAGATCGCCCACCGGCACGCGGGCGGCGGACCTCTCGAGGCGCTGCTGCTCGACCCGGCAGCGGAGACGGCGCTGCGCGACGCGCTGATCGGCGAGGTGATGGCGCTCGACCCTCGCGCGACGCGGGTCCTGCTCGACGGGATCGGGCGCGAGCTCGGCGGCCGCGAGGCGACCCCGGGCCCCGTGCTGCTCGCGACCGCCGAGGTGCGCCGGCCTCTACGACAGCTCCTCTCCCAGCGATTTCCGGGGCTGCCCGTGCTCTCGTACGACGAGCTCCCCCCCTCGCTGCCCGTTCGCCCGGTGGGGAGGGTGGGGCTCGAGCCGGCGCCGGAGGAACGGGAAGCGGCCGCCTCCTGACCGGCACCGGGAGACTACGCAGCGCCGCCGGCAGCGGCCGGCGGCGAGCCACCGCTCTCGCGCTCCGCGGCCTCCTCGGCGCGGTTCACGCGGTCGCGGAGCTCCTTGCCCGTGCGGAAGAGAATCCCCCGCTTGGGCTTCACCGGGATCACCTCACCGGTCTTGGGATTCCTTCCCTGGTAGCCGTCGTAGTGCTTGACGTGGAAGGCTCCAAGCCCACGGATCTCGATGTTTTCTCCGTTGCACAGCGCCGTCTTCATCGACTCGAAGATGGTCTCGATCGTCGACTCGGCCTGCTTCTGGGTGACGCCTCGCTTGACGACCAGGATGTTGATGAGGTCCGACTTGAGCATTCAGCGCTCCGGCGCGATGGACGGCCGCAACCCGGGCGAGCCGT
>JAJYHA010000355.1 GCA_021784995.1 Myxococcales bacterium | reverse complement strand
CGGCGACCTTCACCTTCTCGATCAGCTCGACGGCCATGTCGCCCACCGTGAAGGAGGCGCCGGGCTTGCACATGACGTCCACCGCGCCGGCCTCGAGCGCCTCCAGGGCCAGCTCCCCGCCCGCCGGGGTGAGGGAGGAGACCACCACCACCGGGAGCGGGTGGTGCTGCATCAGCTTGCGGAGGAACGTGATGCCGTCCATGCGCGGCATCTCGACGTCGAGGGTGACCACGTCGGGCCGGCGCTCGACGATCAGGTCGCGCGCGACGTACGGGTCGGGCGCGCTCCCGACCACCTCCAGCGCGGGATCGCGGGCCAGCTCCCGGCAGAGGATCTGCCGGACGACCGCCGAGTCGTCGACCACCAGCACCCGGATCACGGCGCGCCCCCGCCGCCGCGGAGGAGCGCCCGGGCGACGAGCCCGCGGAGGGCCCCGCCCGCGAGGACGGGCCCGTGTGCCCTCCGGAGGGCGCGGCTCATCGCCCGCCCCCGCGCGCCGGGGTGAAGGTCGCCGCCAGCTCGGCGATGGGCTGCAGGGCGTCCGCCGCGGCGCGCTCCAGGGTGCGGCGCCTCAGGCCGAGGCGCTCCTGGACGGCCGGGTCGACCGCCCGCGCCAGCTCCCCCACGTCGGCCCCGAGCCCCAGCGCGTGCGCGAGCGCGTCGGCCAGGTGGACGAGCTGGATCGGGACCGCGTCGGTCCCGGCGGGCGCCGCGCCCGGGGCGTGGTGCCAGCGCGCGACCGCGACCACCACCGGCGGCATCCGCCACGCCTCCGCGACGGCGGCGCCCACCTCGGCGTGGGTGACGCCCAGCACCTCCTGCTCGGCGCCGACGAGCGAGGCGCCACCGCGCGCCCGCTCCAGGATGGCCCGCGAGGCGCCGGCGACGAAGGTCGCGACGGCGAGCTTCCCGATGTCGTGCAGCACCCCGGCCGTGAAGACCGCGTCGTCCTGCCCCCGCCCCACCTCGCGCGCGAGCCGCTCGGCCAGCACGGCCACCGCGACCGAGTGGCGCCAGAAGTCGGCGGCGTCGAGCTCGTATCCCGGGAGGCGCGGCGGGATCACCGGCGCCAGCGCGGCCGCGGAGACGACCGCCGAGAGGCGCTTCACGCCCAGCAGCGCCACCGCGTGGCGGACCGACTCGGCCCGGCAGCGCAGGCCGAAGTGGGCCGAGTTGACGATCCGGAGGACGTTGGCGGTGAGCGCGGCGTCCGGGCGGATGGCGCGCTCGAAGTCGGCCGCGCCCGAGCGCTCGTCGCGCGCCAGCTCGCGGACGCGCACCATGGCCGTCGAGAGCGCGGGGAGCTGCCTGACCTTCGCGAGGACCGCGTCCAGGGCGATCACAGCTCGACCTCCCGGCCGTGGGAGGTCACGGTGCACCGGCCGCTCCCCACGTAGAGCCGCGCCGTCCGGCTGCGGGCGCCGCCCACGTCCTGCGCGGCGATCGGCACGTCGGCCTTCCAGAGCAGCTTCCGGAGCGCGGCGTAGTTGCGCTTGCCGATGGCGAAGAGGCCGCGCTCGTCGAGGAGGGTGCCGCCTCCGGTGACCTTCACCACGAGGTTTCGCCGCTCGCACCCGAGCTGGTACAGGCCCTGGAACAGCAGGGGGACGCCGGTGTCGGCGAACATGGCGGGGCTGACGCGCGCCCGCTCGGGCGAGAGCCCCGAGAGCGGGAGCATGTAGTGGATCATCCCGCCGGCGCGCCGCACGGGATCGTAAACCATGACCGCGATGCAGGAGCCCAGGGCGTGGGTGACGATGAGGTCGTCGGCCGCGGCGCTCACCTTGAGGTCGGAGATGTCGACGGTGACGATCATGGTCGCGCGGCCGCCTTCCGGAACACCGAGGGGCGCTGGAGGCGGAGCTGGCTGCGGAGGCCGGAGAGCGTCTCCGTGTGCCCGATGCACAGGAGCCCGCCGGGCCGCAGCAGGCGCTCGATCGCCGCCACGAGCCGCTGGCGCGTCGGGGTGTCGAAGTAGATGAGGACGTTCCGGCAGAACACCACGTCGAACGGGCCGCTCATCGGGAAGGGCGGGGCGGCCAGGTTCAGGTGGCGGAAGGCGACCACCGCGCGGAGCGCCGAGGCGACCTCCCACCACCCGCCCTCCGGGCCGTCCGGGCCGGGGCACCGGACGAACCAGCGCTCGCGCAGCGGGGGCGGCACGGGCGCCAGGCGCGAGGCCGGGTAGCGCCCCTCCATGGCCTGCCGCAGCGTGCCCTCGGCGACGTCGGTGGCCAGGATGCGCAGGTCGAGCCGGTCCGCGCCCTCCACCTCCAGGGCGGTCATGGCCATCGTGTAGGGCTCCTCGCCCGTGGAGGAGGCGGCCGACCAGAGGCGGACGCGCCGGCGCCCCTCGGCGACGCATCGCGCGATCTCGGCCCGGAGATCGGCGAAGTGGTCCGGCTCCCGGAAGAAGCTGGTGAAGTGGGTGGAGATCGAGTCCACGAACCGGGCCAGCTCCTCGCCCGTCGTGTCCTGCTCCAGGTAGGCCAGGTAGCCCCACGCGTCGCCGAGGTCCAGCGCGCGCTGCCGCCGCGCGATCCGTGCGCTGACGAGCGCCTCCTTGCCCGGCCGGATGCTGATCCCGGCCTTCCGGTGGGCGAGCGCGGCGAAGCGTTGGAAGAGCGCGGTCTCCATGG
>JAJYHA010000396.1 GCA_021784995.1 Myxococcales bacterium | reverse complement strand
GCGCCGGCCACGCGTCGTCCTCCGCGCGGGCCACGCTCCAGTCGTCCACGCCCGCGAGGTCGAAGGACGCCCCGCCGGGCCCTCGGTCGCCGATCGTGACCCGCTCGTTGCGCAGGGGCCTGACGCCGTAGCGGGCCAGCTCCTCCAGCCAGGCCCGCGCGCCGGAGTAGTACTCGTGGTTGCCGGTGACGAACCAGACGCCGTGCGGCGCCCGGAGCCGCGCCAGGTGCGCCGTGGCGCTCCGGAGCTCGGCCACGCTCCCGTCCACGAGATCGCCCGTGATGACCACCGCGTCGGGGCGGAGCGCGTTGGTGAGGTCGACCACGCGCCGGACGTGCCGCTCGCGGATGGTCGGCCCGACGTGGAGATCCGAGACCTGGGCCAGCGTGAACCCGGAGAGCGCGGGGGGCAGGCGCTCGAGGCGGACCGGGACCTCCCGGACGCGCGGATCGCCGATCGCGCCCTCGACGCCGAGCCCGGTCGCGCCCGCCGCCGCGAAGGCCGCGCCGCCGGCCAGCGTCCGCGCCACGAAGAGGCGGCGGGCCGGATCGGTGGGCGGCGCGAGCTGCCCGCCCGCCGCGGCCAGCCAGCCGACCGCCATCCAGAGGAGGCGCGCCAGGTCGGTGGCGAGCAGCGCCGCGAAGAGCAGGAAGGCGGCGCCCATCCAGGTGAAGAGGACGGCCAGCGCGGCGCGCGTGGCGCGGAAAGGCAGGCGCCGCGCGAGCAGGATGCCGATCGGGACGCTCAGCGCCGCGACGGCGAAGAGGAGCGCCGCGGCGCGCCGCCACGGCTCGGGCAGCCCGGTGTCGCGGGCCAGGCGTGCCCACAGGAACCAGTGGATGCCGCCGAAGCCGGCCAGCATCACGAGCAGGAAGAGCGCGAAGGCGTACGGACGCGGCACGTCGTGTGAGTGTAACGCCGGGAGGGCGCGGCGGCTCGCCGCGGCGACGCCGCGCGCGGGCCGCTCTGCGTCAGCGCGCCGGGGGCCCCGGGTCGCGCGGGAGCACGTCGATCTTTCCCGCCAGGATGAAGTCGTTCTCCGAGAGCCCGCCGGCGGCGTGCGTCCAGAGGCTCACGTCGACGCGGTTCCAGTCGTGAAGGGAGAAGTCGGGGTGGTGGCCCTCCATCTCGGCGAGCGCGGCCAGCCCGTCGACGAAGCGCATCGCGGCGGCGAAGTCGCGGAAGCGGAAGTGGCGGTGCAGCCTCCCCTCCCGCAGCTCCCAGCCGTCGAGCGTGGGCAGCAGCTCGGCCGCCCGGCCGGCGGCGAGGGGAGGGACGCCGCCCTCGCAGGGGAGGCACCTCCTGGCGGTCCAGTCCATGTCCCCGCCCTAACGCCCCGGCCGTCGTGCGTCGACGGGCCGATGGGGCCCGAGTCCCGCACGCGCGCGCCCGTTTTCCGGGCGGCGAGCGCTCGCCCCGCTATCTACCCGGCCGTGGATCGCCTCTTCCTCGCCCTCGGCGCCCTGTCGGCGTTCCTGTCGGTGGCCGCCGGCGCCTTCGCTGCTCACGGGCTGCGGGCCAGGATCCCGCCGGAGCTGCTGGCCGTCTTCGAGACGGGCGCCCGTTACCAGATGTACCACGCGCTCGGCCTCGTCGCGGTGGCCTGGGCCTGCACCCGGAGCCCGGGCGTGGCCGCCTCCGTCGCCGGATGGCTGTTCGTGATCGGCACCGTGCTCTTCTCGGGGAGCCTGTACGCGCTGGCGCTCTCCGGCGCGCGCGTGCTGGGGGCGGTCACGCCCGTCGGTGGCGTCGCGTTCCTGGCCGGCTGGATCGCGCTCGCCTGGACGGCGTTCCGGGCCTGACCCGACGCCGGGTCCGTGTCCACGCCTCCACTTCGCGGTGACGCGGTGCAGCGATCCCAGGGGCGGGAAGACCCGGCCCTCCCGGGATGGAGATCACCTTTCCGTATCATGTATACACGGTGAGCGCGCCCTCGCGTGCGATGGCCCCACGCGCATCCCGCGGTGCGCGCAACCACCGGCGCATCTCCTCTTGCGCCCAAAGGAGAGTCACGATGCCGAAGAAGCCTGGGCTGAACCGGCGGGACTTCCTGAAGCTCGGCGGCACCGCCTCGGTGATCGCAGCCGCCTCGAGCGCCTTCCCGCGGGGCGCCTTCGCGGCCACCCCCTCCGTGAAGGGGCCCATCAAGATCGGGTACCAGGCCGTCCTCTCGGGCGCGCTGGCCGGGTACGGCGAGTTCCACAAGATGGGCGCCACCATGGCCGTCGACGAGATCAACGGCAAGGGGGGCATCGCGGGGCAGAAGGTGGAGTTCGAGATGCGCGACTCGACCACCAAGCCGGAGGAGGCGATCAAGAACGCGCGCTACTTCGTCGACAGCTGGGGCGCCGACTTCCTGGCCGGCATCGACTCCTCGGGCCAGGCGCTCGCGCTCGCCCCGCTGATGCAACAGCTCGACCGCGTCTGCATCATCACCCACGGCGCCACCGAGAAGCTGACCGAGGAGTGGGTCTACAAGAAGGGCGTGAAGCAGATCTTCCGCGACAGCATGCCCACGTACCAGGACGGGAACGCCGCCGCGTTCGTGGCGAAGGACTTCCCGATCACGCGCTGGGCGACCATCAGCCCGAAGTACGAGTACGGCTTCACCTGCTGGAAGATGTTCCAGGAGACGCTCTCGAAGCT
>JAJYHA010000005.1 GCA_021784995.1 Myxococcales bacterium | reverse complement strand
ACCTGGTGGTCGTCTCTCCCGACGCGGGCGGTGTGGAGCGCGCCCGCGCCTACTCGAAGCGCCTCGGCGCCGGGCTCGGCATCGTCGACAAGCGGCGGACCAAGCCCAACGTGGCCGAGGTGCTGACCGTCATCGGCGACGTGCAGGGGAAGACCGCCATCCTGCTCGACGACATGATCGACACCGCCGGCACCCTGACCCAGGCCGCGAATGCCCTCGTCGACAAGGGCGCCTCGCGGGTCTTCGCGTACGCCACCCACGCCGTGCTCTCGGGGCCGGCCGTGGAGCGGATCCAGAAAAGCCCCATCGAGCAGGTGGTGGTGACCGACACCATCCCGCTCACCATCGCGGCCGAGGCGTGCTCCAAGATGAAGCAGCTGTCGACGGCTCGCCTCTTCGCCGAGGCCGTGAAGCGGATCCACAGCGCGGATTCGCTCTCCAGCCTCTTCGTCTAGGAGGGCGCGCCGGACCTCCTTGGCGGGGCGGCCGGGGAGCGCACGTCGCCTCCGTTGCCGGCGGAGCCCCGTCCTGGCAGACCCCGCCGGGGCGGCCGGCCAGCGAAGGGCTCTTGACCTGGACGCGCCGGTCGGCTAAAAGCCCGGCCTCTTTGGGAATCCCCAGGGACGGAGCCGTTCCTGCACCGTCCCCTCGCCGCGACGCGGTCGAGTCCACTGGGAGGAAACGATGCCTTCGTCCACCAACGTCCTCAGCGTCCAGCCCCGCAGCGACAAGGGCAAGGGCCCCGCGCGCCGCCTGCGGGCGGCCGGCCTCATCCCGGCCGTCATCTACGGCCAGAAGCGCGAGCCGACCCACGTCTCGGTCGACCCGGCGGCCATCCAGAAGGCCATCGCGACGCCGCACAGGTTCAACACCTTGCTCACCCTGCAGCTCGAAGGTGCGCAGAAGCAGGTGCTCTTCCGCGAGTACGAGGTCGATCCGGTCACGCGGCAGCTGCTGCACGCCGACTTCCTCGAGGTGGAGCTCGGCAAGCCCGTTCGCGTCGAGGTGCCGATCGTCGCCACCGGCAAGGCCGAGGGCGTGGTCGCGGGCGGCATCCTGACCGTGTCGGCCCACCAGATCGTGGTCGAGGCGCTCCCGGACCGCATCCCGGTCCAGATCGAGGTCGACGTCACGCCGCTCAAGATCGGCGGCTCGATCCACATCGCGGACGTCAAGGCGCCCGCGGGCGTCAAGATCAAGTACGCCACCAACTTCACCGTCGCGGTCGTCACGGCGCCGGAGAAGGAGGAGGTCGTCGCCCCCGTCGCGGCTGCCGTGCCGGGCGCGGCGCCGGCCGAGGGTGGCGCGCCTGCCGCTGCGGGCGCCGCGCCGGGCGCAGCGGGTGCGGCCCCGACCGCCGCCGGTGCGGCCCCGGCCGCCGCGGGTGCCAAGGCTGCCGCTCCCAAGGCCGAAGCCAAGGGCGGCAAGAAGTAGCGCTCCGTGAAGCTCGTCGTCGGCCTCGGCAACCCGGGCGAAGACTACGCACGCACGCGCCACAACGTGGGGTTCCTGGTCGCGGACGGCCTGGCGCGGCGCTACGGCGTCGCCTTCACCGGGCGGAAGTTCGGCGCCGAGGTGGCCGACGCGGCGGTGGGCGCGGAGCGAGTCTGGATCATGAAGCCGGGCACGTTCATGAACCACTCGGGCGAGGCGGTGGGGCCGGCCCTCCGCTTCTGGAAGCTCGGCCTCGAGGACCTGGTCGTGGTCCACGACGACCTGGAGCTCGATCCGATGCGGGTGCAGATCAAGATCGGGGGCGGCCACGGCGGGCACAACGGCCTGCGGAGCCTCAACGCGCTGGTGGGCGGCCCCGACTACGTGCGCGTGCGGGTGGGCGTGGGCCGTCCGCCGCCGCGGATGGACCCGGCGGACTACGTGCTGGGCCGCTTCCCGGCCGGCGAGCAGGCGAGGCTGGAGGCCTGCGTCGAGTCGGCCGTCGAGGCCGCGCACGCGATCGTCGCCGAGGGCGCGGTCCGGGCGATGAACCAGTTCAACCGGCGCCGGGCGCCGGGAGAGGCGTGACGATGTGCGGCGCGGGGGCATGGGGCCTCCGCCCGGGGTTCCACGAAGGCTCCTCGCGGCGGGCAAACCGCCGCTCATGACCCGAGGGGAGTGACATGGCGGAAGCACGGAAGCGTCTCGTCCGCGAGTACGAGACCATCTACCTCCTGAAGGCGGACACGCCCGATGACCAGGTGGACGAGATCAAGGAGCGCCTCCGCGCGGTGGTCGCGCGCGAGGGAGGCAAGGTCATCCGGTTCACGAACCAGGGGAAGCGCAAGACGGCCTTCCCGGTGGCCAAGAGCGCGCGCGCCGTCTTCGTGCACTGCCTCTACCTGGGCGATCCCGGCCTGGTGGGCGAGCTCGAGCGCAACCTGAAGATGATCGACTCCGTGACGAAGTTCCAGTCCGTCCGCGTGGCGTACGGGGTGGAGTTCGACGCGCGCGGTGTACGGGGTTGGCCCGAGGTTGGGGTTCCGCACCACGTCGAGATTGGTGAAACCGGCCAGGCCAAGAGCTTGACTGAGGCCACGGCCGCCGGCATTCTCCTCGTCGAAGAAGCCGGAGGCCGCGTCACCGATTACGCCGGCCATCACTACCGGCTCGCCAGCGATGAAATCCTAGCCTCCAACGGCCCCATTCACC
>JAJYHA010000303.1 GCA_021784995.1 Myxococcales bacterium | reverse complement strand
GAAGTAGCGGGGCGGGGAGGGCGCCCTCCCGGCGTCCTCCCTCACGCCGCGGGCGCGCACCATGTCGCAGCAACTGATCCAACAGCTCGTGAACGGGCTGCTCATCGGGTGCGTCTACTCGCTCATCGCCATCGGGCTCACGCTCGTCTGGGGCGTGATGAACATCGTCAACTTCGCCCACGGCGACTTCCTGATGTTGAGCATGTTCGTGTCGTTCTGGATGTACGCGCTCCTGGGGCTCGACCCGATCTTCTCCATCCCGATCTGCACGCTCCTCCTCTTCGTCCTGGGGCTCCTCGTCTACCGCTTCGCCGTGCGGCGGGTCATGCGGGGTCCGATGCTGGCGCAGCTCGTGGTCACCTTCGGCGTCAGCATCTTCGTCGCCAACATGGCGGTGCTGCTGTGGACGCCCGACTACCGGCTCATCGACCACACGCTGCTCTCCGGCACCTGGCACCTGGGCCGGGTCCAGATCAGCATCGCCAAGGTCGTGACCTCGGTGGGGAGCATCGTCGTCTCGGGCGCGCTCTTCCTGTTCCTCACGCGGTCGCGGATGGGCAAGGCCATCCTCGCCACCGAGATGAACCGCGACTCCGCGCTGCTCATGGGGATCGACACCGACCGCGTGAACGCGCTCTCCTTCGGCATCGGCGCGGCGCTGGTGGGGATCGCGGGCGCGTTCCTCTCGATGTACTACTACATCTACCCGCAGGTGGGCGGCCTGTTCGGCACGCTCTCCTTCTGCATCGTCGCGCTGGGCGGCTTCGGCAGCATCCCGGGCGCCTTCGTCGCCGGCATCCTGGTCGGCCTGGTGCAGACGCTGGGCGGCTACTTCTTCGACCCGGCCTACAAGTACGCCATCGTGTTCGGGCTCTACCTGCTCACGGTCTGGATCCGCCCGCAGGGGCTGCTCGGATGGTGACCGGGCGGGGCGCCGCCGCGGTGCGGATCGGGGTGACGGCGGCCGTGGCCGCGGCGCTGCTCGCCTACCCGCTCGCCTTCCCCGGTCCCTTCCCGCTCCACGTCATGATCATGACCTTCATGTTCGCGACGCTGGGGGTGGCCTGGAACATCATGGGCGGCTACGCCGGGATGTTCTCCTTCGGCCAGGCGGCCTTCTTCGGGATCGGCGCCTACGCCTCCTCCTACCTCGGCGTCGCGCACGGGGTCTCGCCATGGCTCGGCCTGCTGGTGGGCGGGGTGCTGGCGGCCCTGGTGGCGGCCGCGATCGGGTACCCCTGCTCCAACCTGCGCGGGCACTACTTCGCGATCGCCAGCATCGCCTTCGCCGAGATCGTGCGCACCCACTTCAACAACTGGAAGCTGATCAACGCGGCGGAGGGGCTCACCATCCCGATGCTGCACCGGGGGCTCCCCGACTTCCAGTTCCACGGGAGCAAGGCGCCCTACTACTTCATCGCGCTGGGGCTGCTCCTCGTCTCCCTGGCGGTCTCGCGCTGGGTCGCCCGCTCGCGCATGGGGTACTACTTCCGCGCCATCAAGGAGAGCCACGAGCTGGCGATGGTGCTCGGGATCAGCTTCGTCCGCTGGCGGCTGGTGGCCATCATGCTGAGCGCCTTCCTCTCGGCCGCCGCCGGCACGCTCTACGCGCAGTACATCCTCTACCTCGACCCGGAGAGCGTGCTCATCCTCTCCATCTCGGTCCAGATCGTCCTCATCGCCATGCTGGGCGGGGCGGGCTCGGTGCTGGGCCCGGTCCTGGGGGCCGTCATCCTGGTGCCGCTCTCCGAGATCACGCGCGTCAAGCTCGGGTACAAGGGCACGGGCATCGACCTCATCGTCTACGGCGCGCTCATCACGCTCATCTCGGTGTACCAGCCGAGGGGGGTGTGGGGCCTCCTCACCGGGCGCGGCGGCCGGGCGGCGCCGCGCCCCGCGCCGGCCGCCGGCGGCGCCGCGGGGGAGCGCCGATGAGCGCTCCCCTCCTCGAGGTGAGCGGCGTCACCAAGCGCTTCGCCGGCCTGGTCGCCAACGAGGACGTCTCCTTCTCGGTCCAGCCGGGCGAGATCGTCAGCATCATCGGGCCCAACGGCGCCGGCAAGAGCACGCTCTTCGGCTGCATCACCGGGTTCCACCGCCCGACCGCGGGCCGCGTCCGCTACCGCGGCCGCGACATCACCGGGTTCTCGGCGGACCGCATCTGCCGCATGGGGATCGCGCGCACCTTCCAGATCGTGCAGGTCATCGCCGACATGACCGTGCTCGAGAACGCGATGACCGGCGCCTTCCTGCACCTGCCCCGGCGCCGCGACGCCTCCCGCCGCGCCGAGGAGGTGCTGGCCGTCACCCAGCTCCTGGAGAAGCGCGACCTCCCCGGCGCGGCGCTCACCATCGCCGACAAGAAGCGGCTCGAGGTCGCGATGGCGCTCGCCACCGGGCCCGAGCTGCTCATGCTCGACGAGTCGATGGCCGGCCTGACCCCGGTCGAGCTGCGCGACATCATCGCGCTCCTGCGCGACGTGCGGCGGCGCGGGGTCACGCTGGTCATCGTCGAGCACGTGATGGAGGCGGTGATGCAGCTCTCCGACCGGGTCATCGTGCTCAACTCCGGCCGGAAGCTGCTCGAGGGCGCCCCGCGGGAGGTGGTGAGCGACCCGCTCGTGATCCAGGCCTACCTGGGAGAGCGCTACCGTGCTTGAGTTCGACCGCGTCTCGGCCGGCTACGGCGAGCTGACCGTCCTGCACGACGTGTCGTTCCGCGTGGCGGCGGGCGAGGTGGTGAGCCTGGTCGGATCGAACGGCGCCGGGAAGAGCACCATCCTGCGCACCATCTCCGGGCTGCTCCACCCGTCGGCGGGGGAGATCCGGCTCGAGGGGGCCCCCATCCACCGCACGCCGCCCTACGACGTCGTGCGGCGGCGGGTGGCGATGGTCCCCGAGGGGCGGCAGCTCTTCGGCCGCCTGTCGGTCTGGGACAACCTGCTCCTGGGCGCCTACACGCTCCGCGACGCGCGCCAGATCGAGGAGACGCTGGAGCGCGTGCTGGCGCTCTTCCCCATCCTGAAGGACCGCCGCGGCCAGCGCGCGGAGACGCTCTCGGGGGGGGAGCAGCAGCAGCTCGCCATCGGCCGGGGCCTCATGTCGCGCCCCTCGCTGCTCATGCTCGACGAGCCGTCGCTCGGGATCATGCCCAAGCTGGTGGCGCAGATCTTCGAGACCATCCACCACATCCGCGAGCAGGGCATCACCGTGCTGCTGGTGGAGCAGAACGTCTTCGAGGCGCTCGAGGTGTCGGACCGCGCCTACGTGCTGCAGTCCGGCCGCGTGGTGCTGGAGGGGCCGGGGAGGGAGTTGATGCACTCCGATCTGGTCCGAAAGGCCTATCTCGGCGAGGCCGGGATCGCCTGACGGGCCGCGGCGCGGAACCGGTGTGGTAACGTGCGCGGGCAATTTCGCCCGCGAAGAACGGAGGTCGCATGCGCCCGTCCCGGCTCCCCCTCGCCGCCGCGCTGCTCGCCGCCACGGTGGCCGCCCCGGTGTCCGCCCGCGACACGGTGAAGCTCGCCTACATCGCGCCCCTGACCGGCGGGAACTCCGCCAACGGCCTGGGCGGCCGCAACTCGGCCGACCTGGCGGTGAAGCTCCACAACGCCGACCCGAAGTCGCGCTACACGTACGAGCTGGTCGTCCTCGACGACGAGTGCAAGCCGGAGGCGGGCGTGCAGGTGGCCACGCGAGCCGCGGCCGACCGCAGCATCATCGCCGGCGTCACGCACTACTGCTCTGTGGTGGCCATGGCGGCCTCCGACACCTACCACCGCTTCGGCCTGCCGGTCATCGTCTGGGGCGCGGTCCTCCCCGACATCACCGAGCGCGGCTTCAAGGAGGTCCACCGCGTCAACGGGACGATGGTGAGCCAGAACGAGACCGCCGCCCGGTTCATGCTGGATCAGGGCTACCGGCGCTGGGTCATCCTCCACGACACCACCGACTACGGGAAGGGGCACGACCGGTACTTCAGCCAGTTCCTCAAGGCGGGGGGCGGGCAGATCCTCTCCGACGCCGGCGTCACCGCCGATCAGCAGGACTTCACGGCCGAGCTGACGCAGGCGAAGGCGACGAACCCGCAGGTGCTCTACTTCGGCGGCCTCACGCCGCTCGGCGTCCGCATCCGGGCCCAGATGGAGAAGGTGGGGCTGAACGCCCAGTTCCAGGGCACCTCGGGCATCGTGTCGGACGACTTCATCAAGGGGCTCGGCCCGCTGGCGGAGGGCGTGGTCGCCTTCCACGACGGGACGCCGGCGGCGCGCCTCCCCGGCGGCAAGTTCTTCCTGGAGCACTACGCGAAGCAGAACTACCCGCAGGGGCCGGAGGCCTACGGCCCCTACGCCTACGTCGCGGCGACGCTGCTCATGGACGCCATCGACAAGGTGGGGCCCGACCGCAAGAAGGTGAACGCCGAGCTGGACCACGTGAAGGGACGCGACACCATCGTGGGGAAGGTCACCTTCGACGAGAAGGGACAGAACATCGCCCCCATCATCACGAAGTACGTGGTGCAGGACGGGAAGTGGATGCCCTGGGAGGAGAGCGAGTACGCCACCGGCAAGCGCAAGCTGCGCGGCCGCTAGCGGACGTCCACGGGAAGGCTCCCCCCGGCCTCGCGCGCACGCGCCCCGATGCACCCCGAGCTCCTCGGCCAGTACCTGGTGAACGGCGCCATGCTGGGCATGATGTACGCCCTGGTGGCGGTCGGCTTCACGCTCTTCTTCGGCGTGCTCGACATCATCCAGTTCGCTCACGGTGACGTGCTGACCGCCGGCGCCTTCGCCGGCCTCGGGGCCTACACGGCGCTCTCGGCGGCCGGGGTCGCGTCGCCGGCGGTGCTCCTGGTCGCGGTGATCCTGGCGGCGGCCCTCTCGATGGCGCTGGTGGGGGCCGTGCTGGCTCGCGTCCTCGTCCTCCCGCTGCGCTCCGCGCCCGCCATCAACGTGCTGCTCGCCACGCTCATGGCCGGCACGGCGCTGCGCGAGTCGATCCGCCTCTTCTATCCGAACGGCTCGCAGCCGCAGCGCTTCCCCGAGCTCCTCCCGGCGCGGAGCTGGGCGGTGGGCGCCCTCACGCTGCGGCTCGACAACCTCCTCATGCTCGCCACCGGGGCGCTGCTCGTGGCCGGCATGCACCTCCTCATCACCCGCACCCGGCTCGGCCTCGCCATCCGCGCCGTGGCGCAGGACGAGGAGACGGCCCGCACGATGGGGATCGACTTCGCGCGCGTCGTCCTGCTCACCTTCGCCCTCGGGTCGGCGCTGGCCGCCTTCGCGGGCGTCATGCACGGCCTCTACTACGCCGAGGTCAACTTCGGGTCGGGCCTCCTGCTGGGCGTCATCGGCTTCAGCGCCGCCATCATCGGCGGCCTCGGAAACATGTACGGCGCCGTCCTGGGCGGGTTCGTCTTCGCCGCGCTGCAGACGCTGGGCGCGGTGGCCCTCCCGTTCGCCAGCGCTTACAAGGACGTCTTCGCCTTCGCGGTGGTCATCCTCCTCATGACCTGGAAGCCGACCGGCCTCATCGGCGAGCAGGTGAGCGAGCGCGTGTGACGGCGGATCGGGCCGGGGGGGGCGGCGCCCGGGCGCCGGGGAGGAGGGGCGGGTGGATCGTCGCGCTGGCGGCCGCCGTCGCGGCCCCGCTCCTCTACGTGTTCCTCCGCACCGAGTCGGGGCCGGTCCTGGCGCTGGTGCTGGGTCTGGCGGCCGGCGGCGCGCTCCTCCTCCGGCGCGCCACGGCCCGGTCGGGCGCCCGCGCGGCGCCCGGGGAGCGGGCGATCGGGCTCGCCCTCACGGTGGCGCTGGCCGCCCTGGTGGTCGGTCTCCACGACGACCACTTCGCGCTCCTGCTGCTGGCGCGGGTGCTCCTGACCGCGGTGGCGTGCCTCGGCCTGCACCTGCAGTTCGGGGTGGCCGGGGTGGCCAACTTCGCGGCGGCCGCCTTCTTCGGCGTGGGCGGCTACACGGCCGCGGTGCTGGCGGCGCACGGCGTGCCGCACCTCGCGGTGCTGGCCGCCTGCGGCGTCATGTCGGCGGCGATCGGCTCGGTGCTGCTCCTCCCGCTGCTGCGGACCCGCGGCCACTACGCCGCGCTCGTCACCATCGCGTTCGGGTTGCTCTTCCGCACCTTCGTCGAGGTGAACGACGCGCTGGGCGGGCCGCAGGGGATGAAGCTCTCCGGGCTGGAGCTCCTCGGCTGGCGGCTGGACACGGTCGGCATCCACGGCGCCGACGTCTCGCTCTACGCCTGGTACGCGGCGGCCGCCTTCCTGCTGCTGGCGGCCAGCCTCGTCCTGGTCCGCCGCCTCGAGACCTCCTGGGTCGGCCTGGCGCTCGACGCGGTGCGGCTCGACGAGACGGCGGCGGCCTGCTTCGGCGTGGACGTGCCGCGCTGGAAGATCGCGGCCTTCACGCTGGGCAACTTCATCACGGGCGTCGCGGGCGGGCTCTCGGCCATGATGGTGGGCTTCATCGCTCCCAACAACTTCACCTTCCAGGAGTCGCTCGTCTTCGTCTCCATCGTTTTGCTGGGCGGCCTGGGGAACGCCTGGGGCGTGGTCGTCGCCAGCTTCGTGGTGGTGGCGCTGCCCGAGAAGCTGCAGGGCATCCAGGAGTACCGGTTCCTGCTCTTCTCGGTGCTCGTGGTCCTGGTGCTCGTCTTCCGCCCCGGGGGCCTGGTGCCGCGGGCGGTGCGGCGCGGCTTCGGAGGCGCGGCGTGACCGGCGGGGCGGAGGGCGCGGCGCCGGGCGAGGCCGCGGTGCTCGCGTGCCGGGAGCTGACGCGGCGCTTCGGCGGCCTCACCGCGCTCGACCGCTTCACCTTCGAGCTGGAGCGGGGGCGCATCCTGGGCCTCATCGGGCCCAACGGGTCGGGGAAGACCACCTTCTTCAACGTGCTCACCGGGATCTACCCGCCCAGCGAGGGCGAGATCCTGTTCGGCGGGGCCCGCGTCACCGGCGCGTCGCCGCAGGAGGTCTACCGGGCCGGCATCACCCGCACCTTCCAGCGGTCGCGGCTCTGCCTCCCCCTCACCGTCTTCGACAACGTCATGCTGGGGAATCACCGGCACCTCGCGCACGGCCTGCGCTTCAACGTGCTGCGCCGCGCCGCCCTGCGGCGCCAGTTCGAGGAGGCGCGGGCGCTCACGCACGAGCTGCTGCGCACCTTCGACGCGCCGCTCGCGGAGCGCATGTTCGACGTGGTGGCGGGCGTCCCCATGATCGATCGCCGGCGGATCGAGATCTGCCGGGCGCTGGTGAGCCGCCCCCGGCTGCTGCTGCTCGACGAGCCCTCGGCCGGCATGACCCACGAGGAGACGTCGCGGCTCATGGACGACATCCTGGAGGTGCGGCGCCGCTTCGGCGACCTCACCATCATCCTCATCGAGCACGAGATGTCGGTCATCGAGCGCGTGACCGATCGCTGCATCGTGCTCAACTACGGCAAGAAGCTGTGCGAGGGGACCTACGCGGAGATCGCGGCCGACCCGCAGGTGCAGCAGGCCTACCTGGGGGTGGCGTGACGGCGCCGGCCCAGGGAGAGCTGCGGATCCAGGGCGTGCGCACCGCGTACGACCGGGCGGACGTGCTCGAGGACGTCACCCTCACCGCGGCGGCGGGCAAGATCACCTGCCTGCTCGGCTCGAACGGCTCCGGGAAGAGCACCCTGGTCCGGTCCATCCTGGGGCTCACCCCGCCGCGGCAGGGCAGCATCACGCTGGACGGCCAGGTGCTCACCGGGCTGCCCACCCACCGCGTGGTGGCGCTGGGCGTGGCCTGCATCCCGGAGGGGCGCAAGGTCTTCCCGCGGCTGACGGTGGCCGAGAACCTGGCGCTCGGCGCCTACCTGGAGCGGGACCCGCGGGTGGTGGGGGCGCGCATGGAGCAGGTGTTCGCGACCTTCCCCCGGCTGGCGGAGCGGCGCGCGCAGATCGCCGGCACGATGTCGGGCGGCGAGCAGGCGATGGTCTCGATCGGGCGCGGACTCATGGGTGCACCGCGGCTGCTCCTCGTCGACGAGCCCTCCCTGGGGCTGTCGCCGCGCTTCGTGAAGGAGAACTTCGCGGTGCTCCAGCGCGTCAACGAGCAGGGCATCACCATCTTCCTGGTGGAGCAGAACGTGCGGCAGACGCTGGCCATCGCCCACCACGGCTACGTCCTCTCGAAGGGTCGCGTGGTCACCGGCGGCACCGCGGCGGAGCTCCTCGCCGACGAGCAGGTGCACCGGGCCTACTTCGGGGACGCGGAGGGCAGACCATCGTGAGCACCATCGACGCCGTCGAGCTGACGCGGGCCCTGCTGCGCTTCGACACCATCAACCCGACCAGCGTCGAGCGCGACTGCGCGCTCCACCTGGCGGGCCTGCTGGAGGCGGGCGGCTTCGGCGTCGCGCGGCACGAGTTCGCGCCCGGCCGCACGAGCCTGGTGGCGCGCTCCGGCGCCGGCGCGCGGCCTGCGCTCTGCTTCGCCGGGCACCTCGACACCGTCCCGCTCGGCGCCGCGCGCTGGTCGCGGGACCCGTTCGCGGGAGAGCTGGACGGCGATCTCCTCTACGGCCGCGGCGCCAGCGACATGAAGAGCGGCGTGGCGGCCCTGGTCGTGGCCGCGCTCGAGACCGCCCGGACCGCGCCCTCCACCGATCTCCTCCTGGTGCTGGTCGCCGGCGAGGAGACCGGCTGCGAGGGCTCGGCGCACCTGGCGCGCACGGCGGGCGCGCTCGGGACGGCCGGCGCCATGGTGGTCGCCGAGCCGACCGGGAACGAGCCGCTGGTGGGGCACAAGGGCGCGCTCTGGCTCCGCGCCCGGACCCGGGGCGTGACGGCGCACGGCTCGATGCCGGAGCGCGGCGTCAACGCGCTCTACCGGGCCGCGCGCGCGGTGTGCCGCCTGGAGGAGCACCGCTTCGACGTCGCGCCCGATCCGCTGCTCGGCAGCCCGACGCTGAACGTGGGCACGCTCCACGGCGGGCTCAACGTGAACTCGGTCCCGGACGAGGCGACGATCGGGATCGACGTCCGCACCGTCCCGGCGCAGCGGAACGAGGAGGTCCGCGCCGCCCTCGCGCGCGTGCTCGGCCCCGACGTCGAGCTGGCGACCGTCATGGACGTGGGGGCGCTGCGGACCCCGGCCGACGATCCCTGGGTCCTGCAGGTGCTCGACGCCGCGGCGGCGCGCGAGGGCCGCCGGCCGGCCGGGCGCGCCGCGCCCTACTTCACCGACGCCAGCGTGCTGACGCCCGCGCTCGGCGGCGTGCCCACCGTCATCCTCGGTCCCGGCGAGCTGGCGCAGTGCCACCAGACCGACGAGCACTGCCGGGTCTCCCGCATCCGCGCCGCGGTCGAGCTCTACTGCGAGCTCGCCGGCTGCTGGGGGCGCGCGTGACGCCGCTCCACGAGCTCCCGGCTGGCGAGGCCGTGCGGTTGCTGCACCAGGGGGCCGTCACGGCCGAGGAGCTGGTCCGCGCCTGCCTGGAGCGGATCGCCGCCGACGAGCCGCGCGTCCGCGCGTGGGAGCACCTCGACCCCGAGCTGGCCCTGGCGCAGGCGCGCCGCGTGGACGCGACCTCCCCGCGGCCACGCCTGGGCGGCCTCCCGGTGGGGGTGAAGGACATCATCGACACGGCGGACCTCCCGACCGAGCGCGGGTCGCCCATCCACCGTGGGCGGCGTCCCGCCGTGGACGCGGCCTGCGTGGCCGCGCTGCGCGCCAGCGGCGCCGTCATCCTGGGCAAGACCGTGACCACCGAGTTCGCGGTCTACACGCCGGGCAAGACCCGCAACCCGCACGACCCGGCGCACACGCCGGGCGGCTCCTCGAGCGGCTCGGCCGCCGCCGTCGCGGACGCGATGGTCCCGGCGGCGCTCGGCACGCAGACCGCCGGCTCGGTCATCCGACCCGCCTCCTTCTGCGGCGTCTTCGGGTGGAAGCCGACCTTCGGGCTCCTCCCGATGGAGGGCGTCTTCCCCCTCTCGCCGTCGCTCGACACGCTCGGCCTCTTCGTCCGCGCCCTGGAGGACCTGCCGCTCCTCGCGGGCGCCATGGGCGCGGCCCTGGCCGTCCCGGACCGGGCCGATCCGCCGCGCGTCGGGCTCTGCCGGACGGAGCAGTGGCCGCGCGCCACGCCCGAGGCGCAGCGGGTGGTGGAGGCGGCGGCGGAGCGTCTCGCCCGGGCCGGCGCGCAGGTGCAGGAGCTGGAGCTCCCCCCCGCGTTCACCGGCCTGCCGGACGTGCAGGCCACCATCATGGCGGTGGAGGCGGCGCGGTCCCTCGCGCGCGAGGGGCACCGCGACCAGCTCAGCGAGCAGCTCCGCGGGCTCGTGGCGGCGGGAGAGGCCACCTCCGCCGAGGCGTACGCCCAGGGCCTGGCGCGGGCCGCCGCCTGCCGGCGCACCTTCTCGGCGCTCCTCGAGCGGGTGGACGTGCTCCTCACGCCGAGCACCCCCGGCGAGGCCCCCGCGGGCCTCGAGGCCACCGGCGATCCGGCCTTCAACCGCATCTGGACGCTGCTCCACGCGCCCTGCGTGCACGTGCCCGTCACGTCGGGGCCCGCCGGCCTCCCGCTCGGGGTGCAGCTGGTCGGCGTCGGCGGACGAGACGGGGAGCTCCTCTCGGCGGCCGGGTGGATCGCGGCGCAGCTGCGCCCCTGATCCGGCCCGGCGCACCGGGGCCTCCGGCGAGGGCGTTGCCCGCGAGAGCAGACTCCGCGCAAGGACTATCGGCGCCTGGGCGGCTGGGGCTTGCCTCCTGGAGGACGGTCCCGGCCCGGCTCGCCGGCGTCGTGCAGCGCGATGAACCGGGCGGTCACGAGGTCCATGGAGCCGATGTGGCCGGCCAGCCACGACGGCACCGCCTGCGAGACGTAGGCCCACAGCCGCTCGCGGTCGCCGCGCTTGCGGAAGCGTCGCCCCTCGTCCGCCATCTCCGCCAGCACGTGATCGTGCTCGGCCTTGTGCACCGGATAGGGCGGGAAGCCGGCCCGCTGCATGGCGGCCTCCTCGCGGGCGAAGTGGGCCCGGGTGTGCGCGTCGAGCGCCTCGTAGCGGGCGAGCACGTCGGTGGCGGGGAGGCGGCCGGCGCGGTGGTCCGCCACCGCGTCCGCGAGCTCGTTCAGGAGCCGCGCCTCTTCGCGGTGGTCGGCGTCCATGAAGCCGAGCGCCACCCGCGGAAGCGAATCCAGGTCCACGACCGCCATCCGTCCCTCGTCACGCGATTGTAACCCCGGCCCCCGGCGCGCCGCACGGATGGGGCGTCCCCTCCTCACGGGACACGACATCACCAAAGGTGAATCACCCGGGGAGGCCGACCGAACGCGACGCGCTCCCGGGCGGCCGAATGCGGCTGGCGAGGCGTGCCGCGTCGCGTTACGTTCGGGCCATGAAAATGACCAGAGCCTACGCCGCCAAATCCGCAGGCAGCCCCGTCGCGCCGTTCGAGATCGCACGCCGCGAGGTGGGGCCGCGCGACGTCGAGATCGCCATCGCCTATTGCGGGATCTGCCACTCCGACATCCACCAGGTCCGGAACGAATGGGGGAACTCCCTCTACCCCATGGTGCCCGGCCACGAGATCGTCGGGCGCGTGAAGCGGGTGGGGGCCGAGGTCCGGAAGCTCAAGGAGGGGGAGCTCGCCGGCGTCGGCTGCATGGTGGACTCCTGTCGCTCGTGCGACGCCTGCCGCCGGGACCTGGAGCAGTTCTGCCGGAAGGGCGCCGCCTTCACGTACAACGGCACCGAGATGGACCGCGTCACCCCCACCTTCGGCGGCTACGCGACCGACATCGTCGTCGACGAGGCCTTCGTTCTCCGCATCGCGCCCGGCGCCGATCTGGCCGGGACGGCGCCGCTGCTCTGCGCCGGCATCACCACCTACTCCCCGCTCCGGCACTGGAACACCGAGAAGGGCGATCGCGTCGGCGTGGTGGGCCTCGGCGGCCTCGGCCACATGGCGGTGAAGCTGGCCGCCGCCATGGGCGCCGAGGTCACGATGCTGAGCACCTCGCCGTCGAAGGAGGCGGACGCCCGGCGGCTCGGGGCGCACCACTTCGCGCTGACGCGGGACGAGGGGACCTTCCAGCGCCTGGCGGACCACTTCGACCTCATCATCGACACCATCTCGGCCCCGCACGACTACGACAGGTACCTGGGCATGCTGGCGATCGACGGCACGATGGTGCTGCTCGGGGTTCCGCCGGCGCCGACGCCCGTCAACGCGTTCTCCGTCATCCGTGGTCGCCGCAGCCTGAGCGGCTCCCTCATCGGCGGCATCGCCGAGACGCAGGAGATGCTCGACTTCTGCGCACGGCACGGGATCACGTCGGACGTCGAGGTGATCCCTGCGGCGCGCATCGACGAGGCCTATGACCGGACGGTGCGCGGGGACGTGAAGTACCGCTTCGTGATCGACATCAAGACCCTGTGAGGGCGCGTCGGGACGGAGCGCCGCTCCGGCCTCCGTCCCCGCGCTCCGGCCGTGGCGCTCGTGGCGCAGCCTTCGAGGCCGTCCCGGGTTTATAAGGGTGTGGACGACACACCCCGACGCGGAGCGGACTCGATGAAGACGGCGCGCGCGATCACCCTGATGATGCTCGCCCTGGGAGCGGTCCCGGCCATGGCGCAGTACGACCAGGCGCCGCCGCCCCCTCCCTCCTACCTCCCGCCCCCTCCTCCCGCGACGCTCCGGCCGCCGCCGTACGGCCGCGCGCCGTACGAGTTCCGGTCCGAGGCGGCCGCGCCCACCAACGCGGTGCGCGTGCAGGGGGGCCTCGCCTTCGCGAGCGACGGTTACGACTGCTGGCTGACCGGGGTGAGCTCGTACTACGGGTGCGGGAGCTTCTACGGGACCGGTTACGCGTGGCCCAACGTCAACGCCGAGATCGACCTCGGCATCAACGACGCCTTCGCGCTGACGCTGGGCGGGAACGTGTTCTGGGGGACCGACAGCGACTACGGGATCTCCAACAC
>JAJYHA010000486.1 GCA_021784995.1 Myxococcales bacterium | reverse complement strand
CCGCCGCGTCGTTCTGGGCCAGCGCCTACAAGGAGAGCATCGTCTTCACGCTCATCGTGCCGGTGCTCCTCTGGCGATCGCTCCGGACGCACCACGTGGAGGAGGACGAGTGAGCGGCCGCGCCCTCGTCCTGGCCTTCCTGGCCGCGCTGGCGCTCTCGCCGCTGGTGGCGACGGACTACCAGGTCACGCTCCTCTGCTACATCGGCCTGAACGCGATGGTGGCGCTCGGGCTCGTGCTGCTCACCGGCATCGGCGGGCTGACCTCGTTCGGGCAGGCGGCCTTCGTGGGGGTAGGCGCCTACACCACCGCGGTCTGGACGACCGGCGCCGTGGGGAGCGGCGCCGGGGGGTGGCTCCACTCGCCCTGGGTGGCGCTGGCGCTCGCGCTGGCCCTGGCCGCGGCCCTGGCCCTCTTCCTGGGGCTGATCACCCTGCGGCTCTCCGGGCACTACCTGCCGCTCGGGACCATCGCCTGGGGCATCGCCATCTCCTTCCTCTTCGGCAACCTCGACCTGCTCGGCGGCCACACCGGGATGGGCGGGATCCCTCCGCTCGCGCTCGGGGGCTGGCGGCTCGACGGCCCGCGGTCGATGTTCTGGCTCATCTGGGCCGTCCTGCTGGCGGCCGTGCTCACCACGCAGAACCTGCTCGACTCGCGCCCCGGCCGCTCCATCCGCGCGCTGCGGGCCGGGCGCGTCATGGCGGAGGCCATGGGCGTCGACACCGCGCGCGCCCGGATGGCGATCTTCGTCATCGCCGCGCTGCAGGCGGCCGCCTCGGGGTGGCTCTACGCGCACTTCCAGCGCTTCGTGAACCCGACGCCCTTCGGCCTTCACGCGGGCATCGAGTACCTCTTCATGGCGGTCGTGGGCGGCATCGCGTCGGTCTGGGGGGCGCTGCTCGGCTCGGCGGTGGTCACCCTCCTCCTGCACTGGCTCCAGGAGTGGCTGCCGCGGCTCCTCGGCCAGGCGGGCGACTCCGAGCGCGTCGTCTTCGGCGCCGTCATGGTGTGGCTGCTGCAGCGCTCGGCGGACGGGCTCTGGCCGCTCCTGGCGCGGCACGTCCCGTTGCGGGACGGGCGCGCCGGGCCGCGCGACGTCGAGCCGTTGCCGCGGCGGCCGATGCCTGCGCGGGGAGAGCCGCTCCTCCGGGTGGAGGGGGTGACCAAGCGGTTCGGCGGGCTGGTGGCGGTCCAGGGCATGGCGCTCGGGATCGACGCGGGCCAGATCGTGGCGCTCATCGGGCCGAACGGAGCGGGGAAGTCGACCCTCTTCGACGTCGTCTCGGGCGCTGCGGATCCGTCCGCGGGCGCGGTCACCTTCCGCGGCCGCGCCGTCCAGGGGCGCACCCAGCGCGCCATCGCCGCCATGGGGATGAGCCGGACGTTCCAGCACGTCCGGCTCGCGCCGCAGATGAGCGTCCTCGAGAACGCGGCCGTGGGCGCGCACCTGCGCGGGCGTCGCGGCGCGCTCGCCGCGAGCTGGCGGCTCGACCGCGCCGAGGAGCGTCGCCTCCTGGCCGAGGCCGCGCGCCAGGTGCGGCGCGTCGGGCTCGGCGAGCACCTGCTGCAGCCGGCGGGGAGCCTCCCGCTCGGGAAGCAGCGCATGCTGGAGATCGCGCGCGCCCTCTGCGCCGACCCGTGCCTCCTGCTGCTCGACGAGCCCGCGGCGGGGCTGCGCCTCCTCGAGAAGCGCGCCCTCTCCGCCCTGCTCTCGTCCCTGCGCGGCGAGGGGATGGCCATCCTGCTGGTGGAGCACGACGTCGAGTTCGTCATGGGGCTCGTCGACCGCGTGGTGGTCATGGACTTCGGGAACAAGATCGCCGACGGCCTGCCCGAGGAGGTCCAGCGCGACCGCCGCGTCATCGAGGCCTACCTGGGGGCCGTGGCGTGACCGGCCCGGCGGCGAGCGACGCCCTGCTGGAGGTGCGCGGCCTCACCGTTCGCCACGGCAAGGTGGAGGCGGTGCGCGGCGTGTCCCTCGCGGTGCCGCGCGGTCGCATCGTGACCGTGATCGGCCCCAACGGCGCCGGCAAGACGACGCTCCTCTCGGCGGTGGCCGGCCTCCTGCCCTGCGCGGCCGGGGAGGTGCGGCTCCGGGGCGCGCGCATCACGGGCGCGCCGGTGGAGGAGAACGTCGCGCGCGGGCTGTCGCTGGTGCCGGAGACGCGCGAGCTCTTCGCCCGGATGTCGGTGGAGGACAACCTGCGCCTGGGCGGGTTCGTCCGCCGCCGCGCGCCCCGGCGCGAGCGGGAGGCGCGGCTGGAGGAGGTGTTCCGCATCTTCCCCCGCCTCGGGGAGCGGCGGCCGCAGCTCGCCGGCACGCTCTCGGGCGGCGAGCGCCAGATGCTGGCGCTGGGGCGCGCGCTCATGTCGGCGCCGGAGCTGCTGCTCCTCGACGAGCCGTCGCTGGGCCTGGCGCCCATGGTGGTCCGGGAGATCCTGGCCGTGGTGATCGAGCTGCGCCGGCGCGGCGTCTCCATCCTGCTCGTGGAGCAGAACGCGCGCGCAGCGCTCGAGATCGCCGACGACGCCTACGTCCTCGAGACGGGCGAGGTGACGCTGGCGGGCGAGGCCCGCGCGCTGGCGGCCGATCCCCGCGTCGTGGAGAGCTACCTGGGGCTGGGCCGGCGCGGCGGCGAGCGGGCGTGA
>JAJYHA010000131.1 GCA_021784995.1 Myxococcales bacterium | reverse complement strand
GGCACGGCTCAGGGCGCTCACCAGTGCCGGGTAGGTGGGGCTGGTCACCGGCTCCGAGTAGGTCGACTCCCCGCGGAACACCCATCCCGTCCCCGGCGCGAGGATCCCCCACCGGGCGGTCAGCTCCACCGGCCCCTCGAGCGGCCCGTCGAACCGCACCACCTGCACCTGCACCTGGGCCGCGATCCGCGCCTGGGCCTCCATCCGAGGCGACCAGCGCACGACCAGGTAGCGGCCGACGGGGAGGTGCGCCGACACGTCCTCGGCCAGCGTCCACGCCACGTCGCTGGCCAGGGGTCCCGCCCACCGGTCGCGGGATGCCGCCTCGCCTCCGCCCCTCGCGTTGCGGGTCACGATCTCGGGGCGGTCGAGGTAGCGCGCGATCTCGACCGGTCCCACCGCGACGACATCGCGCGCCTGCGGCAGCTCCGGGGGCATCACCACCTCGGCCGGCCGGTACGCCTCGAGCTGGTAGAATCGCGCCCGGGAGGCGAGCCCGCAGGCCGCCAGCAACAGGCCGGCCCCGACCGCGATCCGCGCTGCCCGGGGGGGGGGCGGGGGGGCGGGCGAGCGCACCCGCCACTCGGCTGCTCCCATGTGTGCAGTCCCCTTCGCGCGCCCGGCTCCACCCGCCGCCGCTGCGATCATCCTAGCAGAGGCGCGGAGGCCGAGGTCCCGCTCCGCCGCACCGGCGTTGACAGGCACGGGAGGCGCAGGCATGAAGTCGGAGCGCCCCGGCGAGTGGCGCGGGAGGGACACGATGGCCGTGGCGAGCGAACTGGGGAGCTGGGTCGGCCGCACCTTGCGGCGCGTCGACTGGGTCAACGCCAACCACCTGGCGGCATGGAACGCCACGCTCGACCGCGACGATCCCTTCCCCGCGGCCGGGGACCCGGCCCCGCCCGGCTTCCACTGGGCCCTCTTCCCGCCCCTGGCGCGCCAGTCGGAGCTCGGCCCCGACGGTCATGCGCGGCGGGGCGGCTTCCTCCCTCCGGTCGCGCTCCCGCGGCGCATGTGGGCCGGCAGCCGTGTCCGCTTCCTGGAGCCGCTCCGGGTCGGGGAGCAGGTCGAGCAGCTCTCGGTGGTGGACCGGATCGAGGAGAAGCAGGGCCGCGGCGGCTCGCTCGTCTTCGTGACCGTCCGGCACACCCTCTCCACGACCGCCGGGGCGGCGATCGAGGAGGAGCAGGACATCGTCTACCGCGAGCCCCCCCGGCCGGGCACGCAGGCCGAGACGGCGGGCGAGCGCGCGGCGCCCGGCGCGTGGAACCGCCGCGTCGTCCCCGACGAGGTGCTGCTGTTCCGCTACTCGGCGCTCACCTTCAACGGGCACCGCATCCACTACGACCGGCGGTACGTCACGACCGAGGAGGGCTACCCTGGGCTCGTCGTCCACGGCCCCCTCATCGCGACGCTGCTCCTCGACCTCGTGCGCCGCAACACCCAGGGGGCGGCCGTGGAGCGCTTCCGGTTCAAGGGGCTGCGCCCGACCTTCGACACCTCCCCCTTCACCGTGGACGGCGAGCCGGGGCAGGACCCGCGCCAGGTCCGCCTCTGGTCCACCGACAACCAGGGCCGCGTCGGCATGGAGGCGGAAGCGTGGATCCGGTGAGCCCCGAGGTGGCGGCGACTCGCGCGCGCTCCTGGCTCTTCGCCCCCGCCACGCGCCCCGAGCGCTTCGCGAAGGCGGCGGCGAGCGGCGCCGATCGGGTGATCGTGGACCTGGAGGACGCCGTCGCTCCCGAGGCCAAGGCGGCGGCGCGCTCCGCGCTGGGCGCCGCGGCCCTGCCCGGTGGCGTGCCGGTCTACCTGCGCGTGAACGGCGCCGACACCTCCTGGTTCGAGGAGGACCTCCGGGCGGCCGCGTCGCTGCCGATCGCAGGCGTCGTGCTGCCGAAGGCCGAGACGCCAGGGCAGATCGCGCGGGTCCGGGACGCGCTCGCGGTCGCCGGCGCCCGGGCCGCGGCGGCGGTGGTGGCGCTGGTCGAGACGGCCGCCGGCGTGTGGAACGTCCTCGACCTCGCGCGCGCGCCGGGAGTGGAGCGCCTCGCCTTCGGCGCCATCGACTTCGGCCTCGACGCCGGCGTCGAGGGCGACGGCGAGGAGCTCGCCTTCGCCCGCTCGCGGCTGGTGCTCGCCTCCCGGGTGGCCGGCATCGCCCCGCCGATCGACGCCGTCACCCCCGCCATCGACGACGAGGCGCGGCTCGTGGCCGACCTGCAGCGGGCGCGGCGCTACGGCTTCGGCGGCAAGCTCTGCATCCACCCGCGGCAGGTCGCCGCCGTCCACCGCGCCTTCGCGCCCTCTCCGGAGGACGTCGCGTGGGCCCGCGCCCTCCTCGACGCGCTCGCGCGCATCCCCGAGGGCGAGCGTGGCGCGTTCGCGCACGGCGGCGCGATGGTGGATCGGCCGGTGATCGACCGGGCGCGCCGCATCCTGGCGTCGGCCGGAGGGTGACGGGCCGGCCGGTCGCCGACCGGGCCCGCCTCACGCCGAGCGGCCACTCCCCTCGGCGACCGCGTAGAGGGCGATGGCCCTCCACACCTCCACGAACTGCGCCCGCCCGAAGCCGGTCCCGGACGCGACCCAGTCGAAGTGCGGGGGCACGTGCTTCGGCTGGTGGAAGTGGCCGATGACGTCGTGATGGTCGGCCCAGGTGGCGGCGATCAGCTCGCCCCACACCTGCCCGAGCGTGGGCACGATCCCGTCGTTCGCCGCCAGATCCGGGATCCGCCCGAAGGTGCGCTTCAGCACGGCGGCGTGCTCCACGGTCAGGCGCGGGCAGCGATCCGCGGGCGTGCGCGAGGCGAAGCGGTACAGGACCACGAAGATGGCGTGCGTCGCCTGCGCGTAGGTGTCGAACCCGGCCCGCGCGAACGAGCGCACCCCGGGCGGTCGCGCCCGCGTCACGACGCAGCCGTACCGCACCCCCGGCCGATCGCGGGTGGAGGCGTTGAACACGTCCATGCCGGCCGGCGTGATCTGCTGCACCAGGCCCTGGTCGCTGCGGACGTTGGCGAGGAACTCCTCCACCGCGCGCCGGCGCTCGCCGGAGAAGTCGGCCAGCAGCTGCAGGAAGAGCTGGTCGATGACGCCCGACGGGCGCGAGCCGGGCCGGCGCAGGAGCCCCGCCAGCTTGAGGGCGGCCGTGATGGGCAGCCGGCCGGTGCGCAGCGTGTAGATGGTGGCGAGCGACAGGATCCGCAGCAGCTGTTGCCCCAGGATGCTCGTGAAGAGGTGCGCCAGCGGGGTCCCGTGGTGAGGCGTGGCCACCGTCACCAGCGCGCGGACGCCGGAGGCCGCGCGCTCGACGTCCACCGAGGTGGGCAGGGCGACGCCCGGGGTGAGGAACAGGCGCGCGTCGAGCCCGCCGCTCGAGTGGCCCACGATGGTGACGTCGCCCGGCGCCCGATCGAGGAGGTCGGTGACGCTCTCCGCCAGCAGCGCCGCGCGCCGGGCCAGCGAGGCGGTCGGCTCGGTGATGACCACGCGGATCTCGCCCTCCAGGCCGAGCTCCGCGGCGAGCTCCGCCAGGACGTCCCGGACGTGCCCGAAGTAGGTGAAGTCGCCGAGGTTCGCGAAGCCGAAGAACCCGGGGACGAGCACCAGATGGTGGCGCCTCCGCATGCGCGTGGCGGCCGTGGCGTCGCGGTGCTCCGGCCTCGAGCGGCCGGAGGCCTCACGACGCGCGGGGGCCCTCGTCCGAGCCCGCGCCGTTGGCCCGCTTGCGCGGAACCGGGCGCATCCACTGCCCGAACCGGAGCCGCTCCTCCAGGCGGCACGACCAGACCAGCTCACCCTCGTGGACCGTCATGTCCGGGCAGCCGTCGCACATCGAGGCGCGCCCGTCCGCCATCAGGTCGACCGGCTGGATGATCATCACCGACTGCAGGTAGAGCGGGCGCGCGAGCCGGCCCGGGTCGCGGAGCGCCCCGGCCATCCACCGCCGCGCCGCCGCGCGCAGCCCGGGATCCACCGCCGCCAGCGGGAGGAGCAGCTTGGCGTTGCGCATCACCTCCGGGCCCACGTAGCCCAGGTAGCGCCCCTTGAGGAGGTGGTTGGAGACCTGCGCCAGCTCCATGAAGCGCGGCCCGACGCTGCCGACCACCTCCTCGCCGTCGTTCACCAGGAGCGTCATGAGCCACTTGAAGGAGTCGGCGCGCTCGGTGCCGTTGAGGTAGGCGGCCGGCTGGAAGCGCGGGAAGCGCTCGTGGATCGCGGTGGCGATCTCGCGCGCGGAGAGGTCGGTGCGCTCGGGGCGGCCCCCGGCGTAGACCAGCTCCTGCGTGTCCACCTTCTCGCCGCCCACGTAGTAGTCGAAGCCGCCCTCGGTGGTGGTGCGGAACGCGATGAAGACCACCACCTGCACCTTGGCCGGGTTGCGGCGCGCCCAGTCGACGATCGCGGGGACGTCCCGCAGCGTCTGCTCGTAGACGGTCGAGTTGAAGGCGCAGGAGACGCCGCCCACCTCGGCCACCATGTCCGCGAACTGCTGCCGCAGCGCGTTCAGCTCGATCTCGCCCTTGCCCGTCCAGCCCGGCCGCCGCTGCCGGCTGTCCACGTGGAAGGTCACCCCGACCATCCCCGCCGCCTTCAGCTCGCGCAGCAGCTCCGGGGTCATGGCGAAGCCGTTCGTGTTGACCACCGGCTTCAGCCCGCGCGCCGCGATCATGCGGACGATGTCGACCACCTGCGGGTGGGTGAGCGGATCGCCGCCTGCGATCGAGACCGCGTCCGTCTTCCGGTAGCGCTCGAAGACGTCGAGATCGTCTCGCACCTGCTGCAGCGTCTTGTGGCTGCCCTTGTGGTTCGCCGAGTAGCACCCGTCGCAGTAGATGTTGCACTGCTTGGTGGGCTCGAGCCACGAGATGACGTTGTCGGACAGCGACCACGGGAGCCGGTAGAGGTCGCGGTGGTCGAGCGTGAGGGCGGGAGAGGACATCGTGGGTGCGCTCCGGGGCGTCGGGCTCCGTCGCGACCTTACTCGACGGGGCACCACCGGTCCAGAGTTCCCGCGGCGGCGCCCGCGCGGCGAATCCGCGCGCGCTCCCCGCGGCTCTCCCGCTCAGCTGGGCATCTCCGCGCCGCGGCGCGCGTAGTACCACCAGGTGAGCAGCACGCACGACGCGTAGAGGACGATGAACCCGGCCAGGGCGCCCGCGGGGCTCCCGGTCGACTTCACGGAGTAGCCGAACGCGCGCGGGATGAAGAAGGCGCCGTAGGCCGCGACCGCCGAGCTGAAGCCGATCACGGCCGCCGACTCCTTGGCCCCGGCCCGCGCGCCCTCCCCGGCCTCACCGACGTCACCGGCCTCCGCCGCACGCGCCGCGAGGCGCTCGTGGAAGGTGGCGAAGATCACGGGGATCATGCGGAAGGTGGAGCCGTTGCCGATCCCGGAGGTGGCGAAGAGCACCAGGAAGGCCGCCAGGAACCCGGCGAAGCTCCCGCCCGCGCCCCCGCGCGGCAGCGACGCGATCACCGCGGCCGCCGCCGCCGCCATGACCGCGAAGTTCCACAGCGTCACGCGCGCACCGCCGAGGCGGTCGGCGAGCCAGCCCCCCACCGGCCGCGTGAGGGCCCCGACGAGCGGGCCCAGGAAGGCGAAGCGCACCGGGTCCACCCCCGGGAACTCGCTCCGGATGAGGAGCGGCAGGCCGGCCGAGTAGCCGATGAACGATCCGAAGGTGCCGAGGTAGAGCCAGCACATGAGCCAGTTGTGCTTGCGCCGGAAGATCACGGCCTGGTCGCGGAACGACGCCTTGGCGCTCTCGATGTCGTCCATCCCCAGCCAGGCGGCGATCGTGCAGATCACGATGAAGGGCACCCACACGAAGCCGGCGTTCTGGAGCCAGAGCTGGCCGCCGCCCTTCACCAGCGGCTGGGGCGCGCCGCCCGCGGCGCCGAAGAGCCCGGCCGTCACGGCCAGGGGGACCAGGAACTGCATCGCGCTCACGCCCAGGTTGCCCAGGCCCGCGTTGAGGCCGAGCGCCGTCCCCTTGTGCTCCTTCGGGTAGAAGAAGCTGATGTTGGCCATGCTCGAGGCGAAGTTGCCGCCCCCGAGGCCGCACAGCAGCGCCAGCGCGAGCATCGTGCCGTAGGAGGTCGTCGGATCCCGCACCGCGATCCCCATGCCGACGGCCGGGAGGAGCAGCGAGCCGGTGCTCAGCGCGGTCCACAGCCGGCCGCCGAAGATGGGCACCATGAAGGCGTAGAAGATGCGGAGCGTCGCGCCCGACAGCCCCGGCAGCGCCGCCAGCCAGAAGAGCTGGTCCGTGCCGAAGCGGAACCCGACCGCGGGCAGCCGCACCACCACCACGCTCCACACCATCCACACCGCGAAGGAGAGGAAGAGCGCCGGGATGGAGATCCAGAGGTTCCGCCGCGCCACGATCCTCCCCTCCGCCTCCCAGAAGCGCGGGTCCTCCGGCGTCCAGAGCGTGAGGGTCCGGTGGGCGCGCGGCGCCGGGCGGGGATCGGGGCGGGGGCTGGGCGCGAGCGACGCGGTCATGGCTGCTCCTCGGGGGTGGCGGCGCGGCGCCAGACGACGAGCTGCGGCGCGCGCCAGAGGTGCCCGACGGGGAGGCTGGTGACGTGCACCAGCCGCGAGAGCGGGGTCAGGGCGATCAGGACGAAGGCGTTGACGGCGTGCAGCTTCACCACTGCGGGCAGCACGGCCATGCGCTCCACCTCCGGCGCGAGCCGGACCAGCGACGCCAGCCACGGCGCCGCGGTCTGCACGTACCAGGCGCCCCCCCAGCGCAGGGCGAGCGCGACGTAGAGCCCCGTCGCCGCCTGCAGCGCCAGGTCCAGGAGGACGACCCAGTCCATGGCGCTGGTCGCGCCGCGGAGGCGGACGCGGCGCGCCAGCAGCACGACGATCCCGAAAAGCGCCAGCAGCCCGAGCGCGACGCCGGTCGTCTCGAGCACCAGGAGCCGGGAGGCGGCGCCGAGCAGGCCCGCCCAGGCGCGCGGGAAGAGGGCGGCCGCGAGGTGGGCGGCCAGGATGGCGAGGATCGCGCCGTGCCAGGGGACGGAGCCCCAGTAGAGCGCCCTCCCCTCCAGGAGCTGCGACGAGCGCGCGGTGACGGTGCTGCGCAGGGCGCGGCGCCGGTAGGCGAGGCCGCCCGCCGCGACGGCGACGGCCACGTAGGGGAAGACGCCGAACAGGATCAGGTCGCTCACGGCGCCCCTCCTTCCCCTGCCAGCGGCAGGGCGCGCACCACGCGCTCGGTCAGGGCCAGCGCGTCGCGGTACGGATGGCCCTCGTCCTCGAGGCACGCGATCATCTTCCGGAGCGCCGGCAGCAGCCCGTCGCGCACCAGGTCGTCCCGCTCCGCGCTCGGCCCCACGCGGGAGAGGTAGCGCAGCACCTCCGCCACGTGGTCGGGCAGCTCCTCCTGCGGCGCGAACCCGTCGCGGCGGTAGATGGCGACCAGGCGCGCGAGCAGGGGCCCGCGCAGGCCGCTCTCCTCTCCCAGGAGCTGGTGGCCGACGTAGGGCGCGCAGGTGGGCTGCAGGTCGAAGGTGGCGCCGTAGAGCTCCTGCAGCGCCTCCACGGGGGCGCCCGCGACGTGGTGGAGGAAGGACGCGCCCGCGTCGTCGTCGGCGAGCTGCAGCGACGCGGCGGTCTCCGCGGCGAGTCCCCGGGTGGCCGGGCCCGGGTAGGAGAGCAGGTCCGCGAGCGCCGCCAGGAGGGCGCGCGGGGCCGTGTCGACCGCGGCGTCCGCCTCCCGCCGCGCGGCGGTGCCGGCGCTCCCGGCGGCGGAGAGCGATCCCATCGCGCTCACCTCCCCCCCGGCGGGCGCAGGAAGGCGAAGCCGGACGCGTACTGGCGCTGCGGCTCGCGGGTGGGCTCGGTCTGCGTCTCGCGGGCCATGGGCGGCACCACCACGCGCTCCTGCATGCCGGCCAGCGAGGTGAGCCGGTAGATGGCCTCCGCCGCGGCCGGCGTCAGGCCGGCGGCGAGGAGCGCGCGCTCGGCCGCGCCGCCCGCGAGATCGCCCACCTGCGCCGCCCGGCGGTGGACGCGGACGGCCATCAGCTTGCGGTAGGCCGCCGCGACCACCTCCTCGTTCCCGGCGCCGAACAGGGAGGCAAGGTACCGCAGCGGCAGCCGCGCCGCCTCGAGCGAGGTGAAGAGGTCGTCCGCGCCCTGCGCCGCGCCGGCCAGCGCGGGCAGGAGCGGCGGCACGTAGAAGAGCATGGGGAGGGTGCGGAACTCCGGGTGCAGCGGGAGCGCCATGCCCCACTCCTTCACGAACCGGAAGACGGGGGAGCGGCGCGCCGCGTCGAGCGTGGCCTCGCTCAGCCCGCGCGCGCGGCCGGCGGCCACCACCGCCGGGTCGCGCGGATCGAGGATGAGGTCGCGCTGCGCCGCCACCAGCTCGTGGTCCGGGCGGGAGGCCGCCTCCGGCAGGCGCTCGGCGTCGTAGAGCAGCACGCCCAGGTAGCGGATCCGCCCCACGCAGGTGTGGAAGCAGGCCGGCGCCTCGCCCGCCTCGAGCCGCGGGTAGCACAGGATGCACTTCTCGGACTTGCCGGTGGACCAGTTGTAGTAGACCTTCTTGTACGGGCAGGCCGAGACGCACATGCGCCAGCCCTTGCAGCGGTCCTGCGACACCAGGACGATGCCGTCCTCTCCCCGCTTGTAGATCGCGCCCGACGGGCAGGCCGCCACGCAGGCCGCGTTGAGGCAGTGGTTGCAGATGCGCGGCAGGTAGAAGAAGACCAGGCGCGACAGCTCCTGCATCTGCCGGCGCTCCGGCTCCGGCAGGCCGGCCAGGTTGGGATCGTTGGCGGCGAAGAGGTTCGAGCCGCCCAGGTCGTCGTCCCAGTTCGGGCCCGCCCGGATGTCGATGGGCCTGCCGTCGATGAGCGAGATGGGGCGAGCCGTCGGCTGGTCCTCGCCCGCCGTCGCCTGGAAGAGCTCCGCGTAGTCGTAGGTCCAGGGCTCGTAGTAGTCCTGCAGGACGGGGAGCCGCGGGTTGTGGAAGAGGTTCGCCAGCGCCGACGCGCGACCGCCCTGCCGGAGCGCGAGCCGTCCGTCCTCGAGCCGCCAGCCGCCGTGGCGCCGCTCCTGGTCCTCCCAGAGGAGGGGATAGCCGCCGCCCGGCCGGGTCTCGACGTTGTTCCACCACGCGTACTCGACGCCGCGGCGGTCGGTCCACTGGTTCTTGCAGGCGATGCTGCAGGTGTGGCACCCGATGCACTTGTCCAGGTGGAACACCGAGGCGATCTGCGCGCGGACGTCCATGGGCGTACCTCGGCGGCCGCTACCAGCGCGGCGCGCCCGCGAGCCGGGTGACGCGGACGAAGGTGTCCCGGTTGTTGCCGGTGGGCCCCCAGTAGTTGGCCGCGAAGGTGAACTGGCCGTAGCCGCCCAGCATCAGCGTGGGCTTGAGGCGGACGCGCGTCAGGCTGTTGTGGCCGCCGGCCCGGCGGCCCCCGCGCGACGGCGACCGCGGGACGCCCACCGTGCGCTCCGGGGCGTGATAGAGCACGCACAGTCCGCGCGGGATGCGCGCGCTGACGACGGCGCGCGTGACGACCGCGCCGTTGTCGTTGAGCGCCTCCACCCAGTCGTTGTCGGCGATGCCCGCCTCGTCCGCGTCGCGGTCGTTCAGCCACAGCGGGTGGATGCCGCGCGACAGCGTCAGCATCCGCAGGTTGTCGCCGTAGGTGGAGTGGATGCTCCACTTGCCGTGAGGCGTGAGGTAGTTGAGCACCAGCGACCGCCGCGCCCCCTGCGCCGCCGCCCCCGGCGTCGCGGCCAGGTCGTGCACCGTCGCCTGCTCCGGCTTCGACTTGTAGGTGGGGAGCGCCTCGCCGAAGGCGAGGAAGCCGGGGTGGTCGAGGTAGAAGTGCTGCCGCCCGGTGAGCGTCCGCCACGGGACGAGCCGCTCCACGTTGAGGCAGTACGCGGAGTAGGTGCGGCCGCCGCCGGTGATGCCGGTCCAGCACGGGCTGTCGAGGAGGCGCCGCGGCTGCCGCGCCAGGTCCTCGAAGGTGATCCGCACGCCGCGCGTGGGCTCCGCCAGGTCCGTCAGCCGGACCCCGGTCTTCCGCTCCTCCGCCGCGTAGGCGCGATAGCCCGACTCGCCGTTGGTCTCGGGCGCGAGGTGCAGCACCACGTTGGCCGCGTCGGCGGCGCGCTCCAGCGAGGGGTAGCGCTGCCCGCCCCACTCCACCGTCGGCCGCGTCCGGACCAGCTCGTCGTAGAGATCGTCCACCGGCCAGGTGAGCCCGTGCGCCGACAGGCCCTCGCTCCGCAGGAGCGGCCCGGCCGACACGAAGCGCCGGTGGAGGTTCGGGTAGTCGCGCTCGACGACCGCCAGGCCGGGCATCGTCGTGCCCGGGATGGCCTCGCACTCGCCGCGGCTCCAGTCGCGCACCTCGCGCTGGGCGAGCTCGGCCGGCGTGTCGTGCTGGAGCGGCGTCGCGACCAGGTCGCGGATCCGGCCGGGGAGGTGCACCCGCGCCAGCTCGCTCACCCGCTGTGCCAGCCCCTGGAAGATGTCCCAGTCGCTGCGCGCCTCCCAGCAGGGCGGCACGGCCGCCTGCAGGGGGTGGATGAAGGAGTGCATGTCGGTGGTGCTGAGGTCGTCCTTCTCGTACCAGCTCGCGGCGGGCAGGATGACGTCGGAGTAGAGGGCCGACGTGTCCATCCGGAAGTTGAGGTCGACGACCAGGTCGAGCTTGCCCTCCGGCGCCTCCTCCCGCCAGCGCGCCTCCCGGACCTCGCCGCGCGCGGCCTCCGGCGCCACGCTGGCGTGGTGGGTCCCCAGGTAGTGGCGGAGGAAGTACTCGTGCCCCTTGGCGCTCGACATGAGCGCGTTGCCGCGCCAGATGAACCAGAGCCGCGGCCAGCTCGCGGGCGCGTCGGGGTCCTCCACCGCGAAGCGGAGCGCCCCGTCCTTCAGCCGGCGGACGGCCCAGTCCACCACCTCCCGGTCGGTGCGCGCCCCGTCGGCCTCCGCCTGGCGCACCACCTCCGCCGGGCTGCGGTCGAACTGCGGGAAGAAGGGCAGCCACCCTCGGCGGACCGCCCGCACCTGGTGGTCGAGCGTGTGGCCGGCGGTGAGCTCGCCGGGCGCGGCGCCCGGGTTGAGGCGGTCGCCCTCGGCGGCGCTCTCGTACCGCCACTGGTCGCTGTGCACGTAGTGGAAGCTGGGCGCGTTCTGCAGGCGGGGCGGGCGCGCCCAGTCCAGCGCCCAGGCCAGCGCCGACCAGGGGGCGACGGGCGCCAGCTTCTCCTGCCCCACGTAGTGGTTGAGCCCGCCGCCGTTCCGCCCCACGCAGCCGCACAGGACGAGGCCGGCGATGGCGGCCCGGTAGGAGAGGTCGCCGTGGTACCACTGGTTCACGCCGGCGCCGATGATGACCGAGCACCTCCCGCCGGTGCGCTCGGCGGTCCCGGCCCACTCGCGGGCGAAGCGGATCACCTCCGCGCGCGCGATGCCGGTGTAGCGCTCCTGCCAGGCTGGCGTGTAGGCCGCGTCCGCGTCGTCGTAGCCCGCGGCGTAGTCGCCGGGGAGGCCGCGCCCGACCCCGTACTGGGCGAAGAGCAGGTCGTACACGGTGGCCACCCGGACCCTCCCGCCGGTGGTCTCCAGCTCGCGCGCCGGGACGCTGCGCCGCGCCACCCGCCCGTCGGCGTGGTCGACGAAGGCCACGGGGCAGAGCGCGTCGTGCCGGTCCCGGAAGGAGAGCGCGGGCGCCAGGTCGGTGCCGTCGGCGCCGTCCTTCATCTCCAGGTTCCAGCGCCCCTTCTCGTGCTGCCAGCGGAACCCCAGGCTGCCTCGCGGCATGCGCGCCGCGCCGCTCGTCTCGTCCCAGATCAGGAACTTGAAGTCGCCGTTCTCCTCCGCGGCGTGGCGCGCCAGGCGGCTGGCGGGCAGCAGGCGTCCCGGGGCCCACGCCCCGTCCCGCTCCTCCAGCTCGACGAGGAAGGGCGCGTCGCTGTACCGGCGCAGGTAGTCGGCGAAGAACGGGACCTGCCGGTCGGCGTGGAACTCCTGCAGGATGACGTGGTCGACGGCCATCCAGAAGGCGCCGTCCTGGCCGGCGTGGACGGGGATCCACTGGTCGGCGTACTTCGACACCATGCTGAGGTCGGGCGAGAGCACGACGAACTTGGCGCCGTCGTGCCGCGCCTCGGCGACGAAGTGCACGTCGGGCGTGCGCGTCATCCCGAGGTTCGACCCCATGGAGACGATGAACTTGGAGTGGTACCAGTCGGCGCTCTCGGCCACGTCGGTCTGCTCGCCCCACACCTCGGGCGAGGCGCTGGGGAGGTCGCAGTACCAGTCGTAGAAGGACAGGTTGACCGCCCCGAGGAGCTGCAGGAAGCGCGAGCCGCCGGCGAACGAGAGCATCGACATGGCCGGGATGGGCGAGAACCCGACCACCCGGTCGGCCCCGTGGCGGCGGATGGTGTGGACGGTGGCGGCGGCGACCAGCTCCAGCGCCTCCTCCCACGTCGCCCGGCGCAGCCCCCCCTTGCCGCGCGCCCGCTGGTAGCGGCGGCGTGCCTCGGGGTCGTCCACGATCGACGCCCAGGCCTCCACCGGGTCGGCGTGCCGCGCGCGCGCCGCGCGCCACAGGTCCATGAGCGCGCCGCGCAGGTAGGGGTGCTTCACCCGGAGCGGGCTGTAGAGGTACCAGGAGGCGGAGATCCCGCGCTGGCAGCCGCGCGGCTCGTAGCCCGGCACGTCGCAGCCGAGGCGCGGGTAGTCGAGCGCCTGCGTCTCGAGCGCGACCACGCCGTTCTTGACGTGGATGTTCCAGGAGCAGCTCCCGGTGCAGTTCACGCCGTGCGTGCTGCGCACCACCCGGTCGTGCTGGTGGCGCGTCCGGTAGAGGTCTTCCCAGCTCCGATCCTGGGGGCTGACCAGATCCTTGATCCAGCTCATCGGGATCCTCCGCCGGTCGTGGCGGCGCCCGCCGCTCCCGCCCCGGACGTGTCGCGGGTGGCGGCGCCGATCAGCGCCGGGCGCTCCGG
>JAJYHA010000429.1 GCA_021784995.1 Myxococcales bacterium | reverse complement strand
GGTAGAGCAACTGATTCGTAATCAGTAGGTCCCCAGTTCAATTCTGGGTGTCGGCTTCGTCACCCTCTCCGCGCGCGGCTCGAGGACCGGACGGCGGGTCGCCGGCCGGTCCTCGCCGCTCCCCGGCGCGGCGCGAGCGCTCCGCGCGCTCCCCTCCCCCGGGCGCGCCCCCTCCCCGGGCGCGGTGGCCGCCTCCCCGCGAGACCCCTCTGGCACCCCGCCCCCGGGGATTGGTCTCCCCGCCCGGTTGTTGGAGGACCGTGGGGGGCGGCGCTACCATCCCGCGGTGCCGCATCCACCACCTCGACGGGAGGCAGGCCGATGAAGAAGGGGAGCGCCAGGCCGGGGTTCTACGAGGAGGCGATGGAGCGGTTCCACCGCGCCGCCGATCTCATCCACCTGCACCCGCGCGTGCGGCTCGAGCTCGAGGAGCCGGACTTCGAGCACGTCTTCTACCTCACCATCGAGACCCGGGATCGCCTGGCGCCGCTCCCCCCCGAGGAGGCGCGGACGGTCAAGGATCTGCCGCCCTCGGACGTGAAGGCCGGCGACGCGCTCGAGCCCCTCGCCGACGGCAAGTTCGTCCTCCACCGGCGCGCGCTGCTCGAGGCGGACATCACCTTCCGCCGCCGGCTGATCAACATCCCGGGCAAGGGGATCTTCCGGGTCGAGCGCGGCGGGCCGCGCAAGCTGAAGGCCTACCGGATCCAGCACAACCAGGTCCGCGGCCCCTACAAGGGGGGCATCCGCTTCCACAAGGACGTGTCGCTCGATCTCTTCAAGACGCTCGCGGCCGACATGACCTGGAAGACGGCGATCGCCGAGGTCCCCTTCGGCGGCGCGAAGGGCGGGGTCCGCTTCGATCCCTTCGCTTACTCCCGCGAGGAGATCGAGCACATCTCGCTCCGCTACGTCTACAAGCTCAAGAACCTGATGGGCCCCTTCCTCGACATCCCCGCCCCCGACGTCGGGACGAACGGCGAGATCATGGCCTTCATGATGCGCCAGTACACCGACGGTGAGCGCGAGCACCACAAGATGCGCGGGGTGGTGACCGGGAAGGACGTCCGGATCGGCGGCTCGGAGGGGCGGCTCAAGGCGACGGGCCAGGGGGTCGTCTACTGCATCGAGGAGTGGGCCCGCGACCGCGGCCTCGACCTGCGGGGGACCCGGGTGCTGGTCCAGGGCTTCGGCAACGTCGGGGCCGCGACCGCCGAGCTGCTCGCGGCCCGGGGCGCCCGGATCGTGGCGGTGAACGACGCCGACGGGACGGTCCACGCCGACGGCGGGATCGACGTGGCCGCGCTGGTGCAGCACGTCCACGCCAACCCCGGGAACCTCCGACGGAGCGTCGCCGGCTTCAGCGGCGCCGCCGCCATCTCCAAGGCGGACTTCTGGGGCGTCGACGCCGACATCCTGGTCCCGGCGGCGCTCGGCGACGAGATCACCGCCGAGGTCGCCGAGCGGCTCCAGGTGAAACTCGTGGCCGAGGGGGCGAACGGCCCGACCACCACCGAGGGCGATCGGGTCCTCCAGGCCCGGGGGATCGACGTGATCCCCGATGTGATCTGCAACGCCGGCGGCGTGACCGCCAGCTACTACGAGTGGCTCCAGAACCAGCGGCTGGAGCACTGGACGGAGGCCGAGGTGAACCAGCGGCTCGAGCGGGCGCTCACCTCGAACTACGCCGTCATCCGGGACATCGCCCGGGACCGGCCGCAGCGCACCGACCGCCACGACTCGCGCCCCTTCTGCGTCGGCCAGCCGGTCGACGTCCGGACGGCGGCGCTCTGCCTGGCGCTCCGCCGGATCGAGGCCCACTACCTCCTCGAGGGGTTCTCGCAGTGAGCCCGGCGGCCTAGTCGCCCTCGGCGCTCACCGCGGCCACCAGCGCCTCCCGCGAGGCCGCGAGGAGGCGCGCCGCGCGCGGCAGGAGCGCCCGGTAGAGCGCCGCGCCGCCGGCGCCGAGGGCCGCCCAGGAGACCGGGAGGATCCAGGCCCGGTCGAGCCGGAGGGCGAGGAGGACCGGGAGCGCGAAGAGCCCGGCGATCGTCGAGACGATGGTCATCCCGGCGAGGGCGGACAGGGCGGGGAGGCTCCCGCTCCGCTGGAGGGTGAGCGGCGCGTGGCGCGGGTTCAGGATGGAGACCAGGTTGCCGAGGCCGTAGAGGTAGGGGGCGATCCCCGCGTGGAGCGCCACCGCCGCCGCCAGCGCCCAGGCCGGCGGCGACCCGCCGACGGCGATCGTGGCGATCCCGCAGGCGAGGGCGAGGATCGCCGACAGCGCGTAGGCCGCGAGGTTCTTCGCGACCAGCGCGTCGCGCGGATCGACCGGCGCGAGGAAGAGCAGGCGCGCGCCCCCGCGGTCCCACCCGAAGGCGTTGAGCCAGAACGGCTCGGTCGCCAGGTGGGTCCAGAGCGCGAAGCCGAGCAGCGGCAGCGCGCGGATCACCTCGCCCGCGTCGGAAGGGAGCAGGGGGGTGAGTCGCCACGCGACCACCGAGGCCAGCCCGGGGAGGAGCACGAGCGCGAGGGCGGGCAGCGGGTGGCGGAGGAGCTGCTTGCCGGAGATCTCCAGGAGCGGCCCGAGGGCCCGGGGGAGGCCGCCGGTCCGCCAGCCGAGGGCGCGGCGGGCCCCGCCGCGCGCCGCGCCGGCGGGC
>JAJYHA010000198.1 GCA_021784995.1 Myxococcales bacterium | reverse complement strand
GGCTCGGCCGCTACCTGGGCGAACAGACCAACAACTTCGCCGAGTACCACGGCCTGCTCCTCGGCCTGCGTCGCGCGCTGGAGCTGGGAGCCCGCGAGGTGGAGGTCTACGCCGACAGCCAGCTCATGATCCGCCAACTCGGCGGCCAGTATCGCGTGCGCAACGCCGGCCTCCGCCCGCTCTTCGATCAGGCGCTCTCCCTGCTCCGGCGGTTTCGCCGCTTCGAGCTGCACCACATCCCCCGCGAGCAGAACGCCGAGGCGGACGAGATGTCGAATCGGGCGATCGACGAACGGCTGTAGCGCGCCCCTCCCTCCCGTCTTGCCCCAAGCCCCGCGCCCCCGGCCGCACGCGCTCGTCAACCTTCTCCGGGGGGCGGGCTCCCTCGACCTCGATCCCGCGGCGCTGCTCGCGAAGCTCCTCGACAAGGCGGACGCCAACCGCGACGGACGGATCACCGCGGGAGACCTCCGGGCGCGCGGGCCGGTCGAGATCGACCTTCCGATCGCCCCCGGGCTCGAGCTGCGCGTCCGGGGCTCGGAGCGGCTCGCGCAGCTCGCCGCCCTCCTCTCCGACGTCGTCGCCGCGGGCAGGCCGGGCCGGGCGCGGGTCGAGATCGAGGATCTCCTGCGCGGCCGGGTCGCGGAGGCGCTCGCGCTCGTCACCTCGGCCTGGGACGGCCTGACGCGAAGGGCCGACCACGCCCACTCGTTGATCCCGGCGGCGCGGGGCGGCGACTGCCGGCCGGCGGACGGCGTGGCCACCCTGTACGTGCCGGCCTCGGATCCCCCCGCGGTCCGCCGGCTGCGCCGCGAGGTCGGGGCGGACCGCGGCGCCCGTGTCGTCGTCTTCCCCGACCGGCTCTCGCGGGAGACCCTCGCGAGCCTGGCGCGCCGGCCCGGGATCGCCTACCTGCCGCACCCCTACCTCGTCCCCGGGGGGCGGTTCGAGGAGATGTACGGCTGGGACAGCTACTTCATGGCGCTGGGCGCGCTCGCGACCGGCCGGCCGGATCTCGCCCTCGCCGTCGCCGAGAACCAGATCTACGAGGCCCTCCACTACGGAAAGATCCCCAACTCGAACCGGAGCTGGCACCTCTCGCGCAGCCAGCCGCCGATGCTCGGGCGGCTCGTCCTCCGGCTCCACGACTGGCTCGACCCGCTCGGCGATCCGCGGGCCCTGCCCTTCCTGCGGCGGGGAGCCCACGCCGTCGAGCGGGAGCTGGAGAGGGTCTGGCTGCGGCCGCCCCGAATCACCCCGACGGGCCTCTCGCGCTACCACGACGAGGCCGGCGGTCCCGTGGCCGAGATCCCGCCGGGGGCCCACCCGGATCGCCCGCGCACGGCCGAGGGCTGGCGGCACGACCGGGCGCTCCGGGAGTCGGGCTGGGACCTCACCCACCGGTTCGGCCGGCGGGCGCACCGCCACCTCCCGGTCTGCCTGAACGCGCTCCTCTACCAGCAGGAGGCCAGCCTCGCCGAGATGTGGCGCCGGATCGAAGGGGAGAGGAGCGCGCGGGCGGCGCGCTGGACCGCGGCGTCCGAAGCGCGCCGGCGCCGGATGGACGCGCTGCTCTGGGACGCCCGCCGCGGCCTCTACCTCGACTTCGACCTCGACGCCGAAAGGCGCGGCCGCTACGAGACGCTGGCGACGTTCTACCCGCTCTGGGTGGGCGCGGCGAGCGAGGAGCAGGCGGCGCGGGTCGCCGAGTCCGCCGAGCTCTTCCTGGAGCGCGGCGGGCTCGCCACCTCCTCGCGCCGGTCGCGCGAGCGCGCCGGCCGGGCGCCGTTCCAGTGGGACTGGCCGCTCGGCTGGGCGCCGCTCCAGATCATCGCCGTGGAGGGACTGCGCCGCTACGGCTTCCTCGCGCTCGCCGACGAGATCGCCTACCGCTGGCTCTGGATGGTGCTGCGCATCGCGGGGAACGACAACGGCCTCCTCGTGGAGAAATACGACGTCGTCCGCCGCTCCGCGCAGGTCGAGGCGGAGTACGAGAACCAGGGGGCCGACCGCGGCGCCTACCTCGACCGCCAGACGCGGCGTCCTCTCGGCTTCGGCTGGACCAACGCCGCGATCCCCCTGCTCCTCGCGGCGCTCCCGCGGCGCCTGCGCCGCGCCCTCGATCAGGGGCAGCCGCCGCGGCAGGTCGTCTTCTCGACGGCCGCCCGCCCCGCCTAGTCTTCCATCCCCGCCGCCTGCCGCAGCCGCTCCCGCAGGCGCACCGAGCGGCGCGTGCGCGCGCCATCGACCAGCATGCGCTCCGCCCAGCGGTAGACGTTGAACTCCGCGACGAACATCCGCATCGCGGTCATCCGCGCCTGCTGCTCCTCGACGGGCATCTCCAGGGCCGCGGCCATCGCCTGGGCCGACTGGGTGGTGTCGTAAGGGTTGACGACGAGCGCCTCGGAGAGCTCCCGCGCGGCGCCTGTGAAGGAGCTCAGGATCAGCACCCCGCGGCCGTCGTCCCGCGCGGCGACGAACTCCTTGGCCACGAGGTTCATCCCGTCGGCCAGGCTGCCGACATGGCAGAAGTCCGCCGCCCGGTAGTGGCGGAACACCTCGGGGGGCTCGTGATGGGAGCGGCGGAGGGCGATGGGCAGCCAGCCGCCCCGGCCGAACCGGGCGTTGATCCGTTCGACGAGCGTGGTCACGTTGCGGTC
>JAJYHA010000277.1 GCA_021784995.1 Myxococcales bacterium | reverse complement strand
AGCGCTACCAGGTGCTCCGGGCCGAGATCCGCGAGCTCGACCTGCGCGCCGCCGCGGTCCGCTACCTCGAGCTGACCGCGACCCGGCGGGCCGCGGAGGCGCGGCAGGCGGCGGCCGGCGCCGAGGTGGCCGAGCTCGAGGCGCGCCTCGCCGAGCTCGAGGCGGCCGCCGAGGCCGACCGGGGCCGGCTCGCCGAGGAGGAGGCCCGGCTCGCCGAGCTCTCGGCCCGCGAGCACGAGCTGGAGAGCGCGGCGCGGGTCTCCGCCGTCTCGGTGGAGGCGGCGGAGCGGGAGCTGGAGCAGATCGCCGCCCGGACCTCGGTCCAGGCGAGCGAGGTCGAGGGGCTGAAGGCCCAGGCCGAGGCGCTCGCCGCCGAGCGGGAGGCGCTCCTCCGCCAGCGCGACGACCTGAGCGACCTCTCCGGCGCCGACGAGGGGCGGCTTAGCGAGGCCGAGGCGGCGCTGCGCGACCTGGCCCGGGAGCAGGGGCTCGCCCAGGGCTCGCTCGACGCGGCCCGGGCCGAGGCCGCGGCGGCGCTCGGCGAGGCGACCGGACACCGGAGCCAGCTGGCCCAGATCGAGCGCCAGCGGCTCGACCAGCGGGCGCGGCTCGACCGGAGCCGGGCCGAGCTGGCCGAGCTGGCCGAGCGGACGGTCCGGATCGACGGGTCGCGCGCCCGGTTCGCCGAGCGGCTCGGCGAGACCCGGCAGCTGAAGCTGCGGCTCGAGGAGCAGCGGGGGGCGCAGGAGCTGCTCCTCGAGCGGACCCGCTCGGAGTTCATCCAGAACGAGGCGCGCCTCATCACCCTGCGCGAGGAGCTGCAGGACCGCCGCGCCCGCCTCCAGACGCTCGTCGAGGTGCTCCGGAACTACGAGGGGTACGGCCGCGGGGTGCGCAGCCTCATGACCCGGGCCGGGCAGGGCGAGGGGCGGGACCGCGGGGTCTTCGGCCTCGTCGCCGACGTGGTCGCCGCGGCGCCGGAGTACGAGAGCGCGATCGAGGCGGTGCTGGGCGAGCGGCTGCAGTACGTGATCGTCGAGAGCCACGCCGAGGGGGTCGAGGCGATCGACTACCTGAAGTCGGCCGCCGAGGGGCGCGCCTCGCTCATCCCGATCTCCCGGCTGGCGGACGCGGAGCGCGAGCCGGCCGCGGCCGGCGATCACCCCGGGGTGGTGGCGGCGGCGGTGGACGTCGTCCGCTTCGACCCGGCCTACGAGAAGGTGGTCCGGTTCCTCCTCGGCGACGCCCTCATCGTCCGCGACCTGCCCGCGGCGCTCGCGCTCTGGCAGGCGGCGGCGGTCCGGCGGACCCTGGTCACCCTCGACGGGGAGGTCCTCGATCCCTCCGGCGTGGTCACCGGCGGCCCGCTCGAGGGGGAGGGGCACGGCGCCCTCCAGCGCCGGCGCGAGGTGCAGGAGCTGGAGGAGGCGGTCCGGGGCTTCGAGACCGAGCTCGCGCTCGGCCAGGAGCGCCACCGGGCCCTCCAGACCCGGCTCGCGCAGCTCGAGGCGGCGCTCAAGTCGCTCGATCGCGACGGCCGGGAGAAGGAGCTCGCCCTGCTCGACCAGGAGAAGGACCTGGTGAAGCTCGGCGAGGACCTGGCGCGGATCGCCGAGCGGACCGGCCAGCTCGAGCTCGACGGCGCCCGGCTCGAGGAGGGGCTGGCCGCGCTCTCCCGCGAGGAGGAGGAGCACCGGCTCGGCGCCGCCACCGCCGAGGCCCAGGCCGCCCGCGGCGAGGAGCGGGCGCGCGACGCGGCCGAGCTGCTCGACGCCCTCCGCGGGCGCGGCGAGGCGGCCGGGGCCGCGCTCCTCGCCCTCAAGGTGAAGGTCGCCGCCGACCTCGAGCGGCGCGAGTCGATCGGCGCGGCGCTGCGCCGGATCGAGGACGCCCGCCGGGAGGTCGAGGAGCGGCGCGGCAGGATCTTCGCCGCCCTCTCGGAGCAGAACGCGCGGGCCGCCGACCTGCGCGGCCGGCTCGACGGGACGCGCACCGACCAGGGGCGGCTCGCCACCGACCGGGCCCAGGTCGGCGCGGCGCTCGCCGAGGCCCGCGCCGCCCACGAGGCGCGCCAGGGATCCGGCCGCGCCCGGGAGCTCGAGCTCCGGGAGCGGCGCGCCCGCGCCGAGGCCTGCCGGGCCGATCACGCCGCCGCCTCGCTCACCGCGCGCGAGCAGGCGCTCGAGCTGGCCCACCTCGAGGAGCAGACCCGCGAGCGGTGCCAGGCGGAGCTCCGCTGGGAGGTGGCGCGCTTCCACCTCGAGCGCCCGCCCGGCGAGGCCGAGCGGCTGCGCCTCGAGGAGCTCCGGGGGCAGGTGGAGCGGCTGGGCGCGATCAACCTGACCGCCATCGAGGAGTACGACGAGCTGGCCCGCCGCCACGCCTTCCTGGGCGGCCAGCGGGCCGACCTCGAGGCGTCGATCGCCGACCTCGAGTCGGCGATCCGGACCATCGACCGGGCCAGCCGCGACCGCTTCCGCGAGACCTTCGACCGGGTGAACGAGAAGTTCCAGCAGGTCTTCCCCCGCCTCTTCGCCGGCGGGCGGGCCGGGCTGGTGCTCACCCAGGACGACGGCGCCGCCAAGGACGCCGGCGTCGAGATCTTCGCCCAGCCGCCGGGGAAGAAGCTCCAGAGCGTGAACCTGCTCTCCGGCGGAGAGAAGGC
>JAJYHA010000159.1 GCA_021784995.1 Myxococcales bacterium | reverse complement strand
CCAGCACAGCGCCGGTCAGCGGACCTACGAGGCGACGGGCCCCACCTCGGCGGTCATCCGGAGCGAGGGCACCCCGGGCCTCACCCCCGAGGACTGCCTCACCACCCTCGGCTGGCTGCAGCGCGCCATCGCCCTCTCGGGGGGGCGCGAGCCACGCGTCACCGAGGGGGAGTGCGCGGCGCGCGGCGCCGCCCGCTGCGAGTACCTCTGCGAGTGGCGCTGATCGGCGGCGATGCGGATCCTCGCCCTCACGAGCGCGACCCTCGCCTGCTTCGCCGCCAACTCGCTCCTCTGCCGCGGCGCGCTCGGCCCCCGCCTCGTCGATCCGGCGACCTTCACCGCGCTGCGGCTCGGCGCCGGCGCGCTGGTGCTGGTGGCGCTCGCGGGGCCCCGCCGCGCCGCGCGCCAGGGGGACTGGAGCTCGGCGCTCACGCTGATCGCCTACGCCGTCGCCTTCTCGCTCGCCTACGAGCGGGTCCAGGCCGGCCCCGGCGCCCTGCTGCTCTTCGGCGCGGTCCAGATCACGATGGTCGGCTGGGGGATCGCGACCGGCGGACGCCCGACCCCGATCCAGTGGCTGGGGATGGCCCTCGCCCTCGCCGGCCTCGCCCACCTCACCCTCGGCTCGGCGCACGCGCCCGACACCGCGGGGGCGGCCCTCATGGTCGTCGCCGGGGTCGCCTGGGGGATCTACTCGCTCCGGGGGCGCGGCGTGGCCGACCCGCTCGGCACGATCGCCGGCCAGTTCCTCCGGGCGGCGCCGCTCGCGCTCCTCCCCCTGCTCGCCCTCGCGATCTCGGGGGCCGGCTCCCTCCACGCGACGGCGACCGGCGCCGGGCTGGCGATCGCCTCCGGCGCCATCGCCTCGGCGGGCGGGTACGTCGCCTGGTACGCCGTCGTCCCGTCCCTCGGCGCGACGCGCGCCGCCGCGGTGCAACTGGCGGTGCCGGTCATCGCGGCGCTGGCGGCCGTCGGCCTGCTCGGCGAGCCGCTCACCCTCCGGCTCGCCTCCTCGGCGGCGGTGATCCTGAGCGGCGTGGCGCTCGCCGTCGTCCTCCCCGCGCTCGGACGGCCCCCGGCGCGGGGCTGACCGACGAGGCGAGGGAGCGGGGCGCGAACCGCCCCGGGTCGCCGGCGGCTCTCACGTCACGCCGGGGCCGGGGATCGGGGCGCGGGGGCCGCGGCGAGGAGAGCCATGGGTCGGATCACCGCCATCGTCGTCCTGCTGGTCGTCGGCCTGATGGTCGGGCTCCAGCTCCTGGTCCGGTCGCGGGCGCGGGCGATGCGCGGGCGCCCCCTGCCGGACCTCCCCGGGGCGACGGGGGCGGCGCTCTCCCGCGCCCCCCGGGCGCTGGTCTACTTCTTCAGCCCGTCCTGCCGGGCCTGCCGGCCGCTCACCCCCCGCTTCGAGGCGCTGCGCGGGAAGAACCCGGCCGTCTTCCTGGTGGACGTCTTCCAGGAGATCGAGCTCGCGCGCGGCCTCTCGGTCATGGGGACCCCGAGCGTGGTCGAGATCGCGGGAGGGATCATCGTGGGCTACCACGTCGGGAACGTCCCGCCGGAGGTGGTCGCCCGCTTCTCCTGAGGCGCCCGCCCGGGAGGGGGGCGGCTGGCCCCTACGCCGCCGAGAGCGCCCGGCGGTAGCGGTTCAGGTCGCGCGCCGTCTCGAACCGCTCCCCGAGCAGGGTGGAGAGGTTCCGGAGGATCGCCCCCTCGACCCGGCGCTCGCACCCCTCGTCGAAGCGGATCTGGGTGTCGAGCCAGCGCGCGAGCCAGCCGGGATCCGGGAGCCGGCTCTGCACGGTGTCCCGGGGGAAGAGCGAGCGGTTCACGTGGAGGGCCGTCGGGTGGAGCGGCCCCCCGGTCCGGCGCCCGCTCGCCATGAGGAGCCCCACCTTCACGAAGGCCCGCCGCGCGTCGTCGCCGCGCCGCTCGAGATCGCGCCGCAGGTAGCGGAGGTAGGCGCCCCCGTGCCGGGCCTCGTCGAGGGCGATCAGCTCGTAGATCCGCCGGAGGACCGGCTCGGCGTGCCAGGCGGCGGCCCGCCGGTACCACTGGGTGAGCCGGAGCTCGCCGCAGAAGTGGAGCATGAGGGTCTCGAGCGGCGGCGCCGGATCGAACTCGAAGCGGACCGCCTGGAGCTCCGCCTCGGTCGGCACGAGCGCCGGCCGGAAGCGGCGCAGGTACTCCATGAGCACCAGGGCGTGCTTCTGCTCCTCGTAGAACCAGATCGACATGAAGGCGGAGAAGTCGGCGTCGTCCCGGTTGTCCCGCAGGAACATCTCCGTCGCCGGCAGCGCCGCCCACTCGGTGATGGCGTTCATCTTCACGGTGAGGGCCCGCTCGTCGTCGAGGCCGGCGGGGTCGAAGGCCTCCCAGGGCACGTCGCGCTCGAGCGACCAGCGCGCGCGCTCCATCGTCCGGAAGAGCTCGGGGTAGAGCAGCATGGTGACCTCGCTTTCTCCGGGGATCCTGGGCGCCGGATGTGTCGGCCCTGTCACCGCGCGAACAGAACTCAACTCTTCAAAGCATTTCGCAACGTTCCCGGTGCTACACCTTGCCCCGGGGCGGCCCTCGAGCCTTGACCCCCGACCCGCCCTCCGATACCTGAGGGCCACCTGCGCGGGCGCCCGGGGCGGCGCCACGAACCCCGAGGTCAGATCGG
>JAJYHA010000004.1 GCA_021784995.1 Myxococcales bacterium | reverse complement strand
CGAACACCGTAACCAGGACCTAAACCACGTCCCCGATTGACAGGCCGTTTCATCCTAGTGGACGCGGCCGGTGGCGTGCGCGAGCGCGTGCAGGACGTGCCCGGCGATGGCGTCCACCCCCACGCCGTGCGTCACCTGGGCCAGCACGAAGGGCCCCTCGCCCCGCATCCGCCGCGCGTCGCGGACCATGACGTCGAGGTCGGCGCCCACGGCCGGGGCGAGGTCGGTCTTGTTGATGACGAGGAGGTCGGCCTGGGTGATGCCGGGGCCGCCCTTGCGCGGGATCTTGTCGCCGCCCGCCACGTCGATGACGTAGACGGTGAAGTCGGCCAGCTCCCGGCTGAAGTGGGCCGCCAGGTTGTCGCCCCCCGACTCGCAGAAGAGGAGCTCGGGCCGGTGGAGCTCGGTCAGCTCCTCGAGCGCGAGCAGGTTGGCGGTCACGTCCTCGCGGATGGCGGCGTGGGGGCAGCCGCCGGTCTCGACGGCGCGGATGCGATCGGCCGGGAGGGCGCCGTTCCGCACCAGGAACTCGGCGTCCTCGCGCGTGAAGATGTCGTTGGTCACCACCGCCAGCGAGTGGGAGTCGCGCAGCGCGCGGCAGAGCGCGAGGACGAGGGCGGTCTTGCCCGAGCCGACCGGCCCCCCGACGCCCACCGTGAAGGCGCGCCGGTCGAGGTCGCGGCGGCGGGCGGCGCGCTCGCGCCCGGCGAAGGTCCCCGGCCCGTGCTCGTGGCCGGAGTGCAGGAGCCACCCGTGGGGATCGTCGTGCATGGTCAGCTCTGGAAGAGGCGGGAGTAGAGGCGCTCCTGGTGGCCCTGGGCCAGGTCGAGGAGCGGCGAGGTGGCGGCGGCCTCCTCCGGGGCGAGGCCGGCGGTGGCGTCGAGCACGCGCTCCGCCTCGGTGGCGAGGGCGGCCAGGAGCCGCTGCGCGTCGAGCGGGCCCACCGCGCCGAGGCGGACGGCCGCGGCCGTGGCGCCGCGCGCCGCCAGGAAGAGGAAGAGGCGGCGGCACTCCTCGCGCGACGCGCCGAGCAGGCCCAGCGCCGCGCCGACGACGGGGGGCAGGTGGCAGGGCGCGTGGGCCGCCCGCGCCGCCTCGGCGAGGGCGCCCACCTCCGCCGGGCAGATCTCCGCCACCGCCCGCAGCCAGGCGCGGCCCTGGAGCCGGCTGGCGCGGTTGGCGACCTGCTGGGGCAGCGAGGCGTCGCACGCGAGGTCGAGCTCCGGGAGGCGCTCCGGGGCGGCGTGCGCGGCCGCCACCCAGGGCAGCGAGGTGGCGCCGGCGTGCCAGAGCGCCTCCACGAGCCAGGCCTCCAGCTCGTCCGGGGCGACCAGCCCGAGCTGGAGCGCCGCCTCGAGGCCGCCCGAGTGGGCGAAGCCGCCGGCCGGGAGGGCCGAGTCGGCGAGCTGGTGCAGGGTCCAGGGGTCCACCGCGCCCTCGCTCAGAAGAGGAAGTAGCGCTGCGCCAGGGGGAGCCGCTCCGCCGGCTCGCTCCGGAGCAGCACGCCGTCGGCGCGCACCTGGTAGGTCTCGGGGTCGACCTCCAGGTGCGGGAGCGCGTCGTTGAGCCGCATGTCGCGCTTGCCGATGCGGCGGCAGTTGCGCACCGCCTCGACGCGCTTGGCGAGCCGGTAGGACTCCACGACCCCCGACTCCAGCGCCGCCGCCGAGACGAAGGCGATCGAGGTGGCGCCCACGGCGCCGCCCAGGGCGCCGAACATGGGCCGCATGAGCACCGGCTGCGGGGTCGGGATGGAGGCGTTGGCGTCGCCCATCTGCGCCCAGGCCACCAGGCCGCCCTTCAGCACCAGCTCGGGCTTGGCGCCGAAGAGGGCGGGCCGCCAGAGGACCAGGTCGGCCAGCTTGCCCACCTCCACCGAGCCGACGAGGTGGCTCATGCCGTGCGCCACGGCGGGGTTGACGGTGTACTTCGCCACGTAGCGGCGGATGCGCAGGTTGTCGTTCTCGCCCCGCTCCTCCGGCAGGCGCCCGCGCTGCCGCCGCATCCGGTCGGCCGTCTGCCAGGTGCGGGTGACCACCTCCCCCACCCGCCCCATGGCCTGCGAGTCGGAGGACATCATCGAGAGCGCGCCCAGGTCGTGCAGCACGTCCTCGGCCGCGATGGTCTCGCCGCGGATGCGGCTCTCGGCGAAGGCGAGGTCCTCGGGCACGGACGGGTCGAGGTGGTGGCAGACCAGCAGCATGTCGAGGTGCTCGTCCACCGTGTTGACGGTGAGTGGACGGGTGGGGTTGGTCGAGGAGGGGAGGACGTTGGCCTCGCCGCACACCCGGAGGATGTCCGGGGCGTGCCCGCCGCCCGCGCCCTCCGTGTGGTAGGTGTGGAGGGTCCGGCCCTGGAAGGCCGCGATGGAGTGCTCCACGCAGCCCGACTCGTTGAGCGTGTCGGTGTGGATGGCCACCTGCACGTCGTACCGGTCCGCCACGTCGAGGCAGGTCGAGATGGCGGCCGGGGTGGTGCCCCAGTCCTCGTGGAGCTTCAGCCCCACCGCGCCGGCGCGCACCTGCTCGTCGAGGCCCTCCGGCCGCGCCGCGTTGCCCTTGCCGAGCAGCCCCACGTTGAGCGGCAGCGCGTCGGTGGCCTGCAGCATGCGCGCGAGGTTCCAGGGGCCGGGCGTGCAGGTGGTGGCCTTGGTGCCGGTGGCGGGG
>JAJYHA010000241.1 GCA_021784995.1 Myxococcales bacterium | reverse complement strand
TCCACGCTCGGCATCTGGCCGAACTTCAAGAGCCCGCTGCTGTGGGACGTGTTCGCCGTCTCCACCTACTTCACGGTGTCGCTCCTCTTCTGGTACGTGGGCCTCCTGCCCGACCTCGCGGCGCTGCGCGACGCCTCGAAGAGCCGGGCGGCGCGGACCGTCTACGGCGTCTTCTCGCTCGGCTGGCGCGGGTCGGCGCGGGCCTGGCGGCACTACCGCATCGCCTACCTGCTGCTGGCCGGCCTGGCGACGCCGCTCGTGCTGTCGGTGCACACCATCGTCTCGTTCGACTTCGCCGTGTCGCAGCTCCCCGGCTGGCACACCACCATCTTCCCGCCCTACTTCGTGGCCGGCGCCATCTTCTCCGGGTTCGCCATGGTGCTCACGCTCATCATCCCGGCGCGCAAGGTGTTCGGCCTGGAGCACGTCATCACGCAGCGCCACCTCGACAACATGGCGAAGGTGCTGCTCGCGACCGGCCTCATGGTCTCCTACGGCTACCTCTGCGAGCACTTCATGGCCTGGTACTCGGGGAACCCCTTCGAGTTCCACCTCTTCTTCCACACGCGCCAGCGCGGGTTCTACGCCCCCGTCTACTGGCTCATGATGTTCTGCAACGTCGTCGTCCCGCAGGTCTTCTGGTGGAAGCGAGCGCGCGGCAGCATCGCGACGCTCTGGATCGCCTCCCTCCTCGTCAACGTCGGGATGTGGACGGAGCGCTTCAACATCATCGTGACCAGCCTGAGCCAGGACTTCCTGCCGTCCTCCTGGTCCACCTACGTCCCGACCTGGGTCGACTGGAGCATCTACGCCGGCACGCTCGGGTTCTTCGGGTTCCTGTTCCTCCTCTTCCTGCGCTTCGTGCCGTCGGTGTCCGCGAGCGAGGTGAAGGAGCTGCGCCGCGAGCTGGACCACGCGGCGCACGGCGCGCCGCACCCCGGCGTGGCGGCCCCGGTGCACGGGAGGTAGCGGATGGCGATCGGCCATGTCCTCGCGGAGTTCCGGGACGAGGCGACGCTCTGCGCCGCGGCGCGGCGGCTGCGCGAGCTCGGCCACCGGCGCCTCGACGCCTCCTCGCCGGTGCCGGTGCACGGCCTCGACGAGGCGCTGGGCCTGCGGCGCTCCCCGGTCCCCCTCATCGCGCTGATGGGCGGCGTGATCGGCGCCTGCGGCGGGTACCTCATGCAGTGGTGGATGAACGCGGTGGACTTCCCCATCAACGTCGGCAACCGGCCGCCGCACAGCCCGCCGGCCAACATCCCCATCACCTTCGAGACCGGCGTGCTGGTGGCCTCCATCTGCATCGTGGTCGGGCTGATCGTCCTGGCCGGGCTGCCGCGGCTCTACCACCCCGTCTTCGAGGTGGAGGCGTTCCGCACCGCGTCGGTGGACGGCCTCTGGATCGGGGCCGAGGTCTCGCCGGCCGACCAGCAGGCCGTCGAGGAGGAGCTGCGCCGGCTGGGCGCGGTGCAGGTGTCCCGCGTGGCGGAGGAGCGGCCGTGAGGCGCCTCCTCCTCGCCGCCCTCGCGCTGGGGCTGCTCGCCGGGTGCGAGGCGCTCGACCCGATGATCTCGCAGCAGAAGGTGAAGGCCTACCGCGAGAGCGACTTCTGGCCCGACCACGTCTCGCAGCGGCCGCCGCAGCCGGGCACCGTGGCGCGCGAGGACGTGCTGCCGCCCGCGGTCGCCACCGGGCGCGGGCCCGACGGCAAGGTGCTCACCCGGGTCCCCGTCCCGGTCACCCGCGCGCTGCTCGAGCGCGGCCGGAGCCGGTTCGAGATCGACTGCGCGGTGTGCCACGGGTACCTGGGCGACGGCGTGAGCCTGGTGGCGCGCAACATGTCGCTGCGGCCGCCGCCGAACCTGCTCGCGCGGGCCCAGCAGCCCGACGGCTGGTACTTCCAGGTGATGTCGGAGGGCTTCGGGCTCATGCCCTCGTACGCCAGCCAGCTCACGGTGGAGGACCGCTGGGCGATCGTGGCGTACCTGCGCGCGCTGCAGCTCAGCCAGACCTTGCGCGCCGACCAGCTCGATCCGGCGGACCGCGCGCGGCTGCAGGGAGGGACGAGATGAACGTGGCTCGCTACGACGAGCGGGGTCGGGTGGTGGCGCGGCGCGCAGGCGGCGTGGCGGCGGCCGCGCTGGCGCTCACGCTGCTCGGCGGTCTCCTCGACGGGCAGCGCGCGCTGTGGGCCTACCACGTGGCGTTCGTGTACTGGGCCGGGATCGCGCTGGGGACGCTCATCGTCAACATGGCGTTCCAGGCCGGGAAGGCGCGGTGGTACGTGGTCATCCGCCGGGTGATCGAGACGCTGCCGCTCTCGGGCGTCCTCTTCCTGGTGCTCTTCGTCCCCATCGTCCTGGGCGCCGCCCACATCTTCCCCTGGCTCCACCCGGCGCAGCTCGACGAGCACCTGCGCCGGCTGGCGGAGCACCGGCGGCCGTACCTCAACCTGCCGTTCTTCGTCCTCCGCGCGGCGCTCTACTTCGCGCTCTGGATCGTGGTGGCCCACCTGCTCCACCGCTGGTCGGTGCGCCAGGACACCGAGGGGGGCGTCGCCCTCACGCTCAAGCAGCGCCGCCTGGGCGCCGGGGCGCTGCCCTTCATCGCCCTGGCCATGACCTTCGCCGCCTTCGACTGGCAGATGTCGGTCGACCTGCACCTCGAGTCGAC
>JAJYHA010000074.1 GCA_021784995.1 Myxococcales bacterium | reverse complement strand
GCGCCGCGGCCAGGCCGGCCCGGGGCGGCTCGCCCCGGCGCCGCCGGCGCCGGCCGGCGGCGCGGGGGAGACCGCCGCGCGCGAGGCGGCCACCCTGGGCCGTCGGGCCACGGCCTACCGGGCCCTGCTGCGCCCCTGCGCGGATCTCCCCGACGCCGAGCGTCGCACGGTGGCGTCACGCGCCGCCGAGCTGGTCCGGTACCAGGGCCCGCGCAGCGCCGCGCGCTACGTGGAGGCGGTGGCGGACGCCTTCCGGCGGGAGCGTGCCGCCCTGGGGGCGGGCGCGGCGCCGCTCGTCACGCGCGAGGTGGCGCGCAACCTCCACAAGCTGATGGCCTACAAGGACGAGTACGAGGTGGCGCGGCTCCACCTGCGGGCCGCGATGCAGCGCCGCGCCGCGCAGGCCTTCACCGGCGCCGTGCGCGTCCACTACCACCTCCACCCGCCCCTGCTGCGGGCCCTGGGCCTGCGGCGCAAGCTCCGGGTCGGGCGCTGGTTCGAGCTCGCCTTCCGCGCCCTTGCGCCGCTGAAGGTGCTGAGGGGCACCCCCCTCGATCCCTTCGGTCACGCGGCGGTGCGGCGGCTCGAGCGGCGCCTGGCGGGCTGGTACCGCGAGACCGTCGAGGAGGCGCTCCGGCACCTGCGGGCCGACAACCAGCCCGCGGTGGCGGCGCTGGCGCGCCTGCCGGACGGGATCCGCGGCTACGAGCGGCTGAAGCTGGAGAGCGCGGCGCGCGCGATGGCGAGCGCCGAGGCGATGATGCGTGAGCTGCGCGAGGCCCCCCTGCCGGCCGTCGCGCCCGGGATGGAGGCAGCGCCATGACGAAGATCCTCGATCGGCTGATCGCCGCCGGCGTCGCGCGCGGCGACGCGGCCCGGGTGGAGACGCCGCCCGTGCTGGCCGGTGACCTCGACCGCGACTGGGGCGCCGCGCGGGTGCACCTGGCGGCGGGGGCCGAGCTGCTGGCCAGGCTCCCGCGCAAGGCCTCGCGCAGCGAGGCGGAGCAGCGGGCCGCGGCGGAGCTCCTCGCGCAGGGCCGCGCCGTCCGCGAGGCCTTCGGGCGGCGCCACGCACCGACCGTGTACGACCGCCTGACGCGGGACCGCGCGGCGCCGCTGCGCATGCAGGAGCTGGTGGCGGCCGCGGCGGCGGCGTTCCCCGGGCTCGTCCCGGGCGCGGCCCAGCTCGCGCGCGAGCGCGAGCTCCCGCAGATGCACAAGGACGGGCTCGAGATCGACCAGGGCATCTTCCTGGCGCACGTGCTGGCGGATCCGCTGCGGGGGGCGCACCTGCTGCACGCCATGGCGCAGCCCCGCCCGGACGCGCGCGCGCGGCTGGAGGCCTTCCGCGCCTCGGACCGGCTCGACCTCCCCCCGATGTCGCTCGAGCGGCACGGGGCGCTGGGGCGCATCACCTTCCACCACCTGGCGTGGCTCAACGCGGAGGACGACGAGTACCAGGACGCGCTGGAGACGCTGGTGGACGTGCTGCTGCTCGACGACCGGATCGCGGTGGGGGTGCTGCGCGGCGCCCCCATGACCAAGGCGAAGTACGCCGGCCGGCGCGTGTTCGGCGCCGGCATCAACCTGACGCGGCTCTACCACGGCCAGATCTCCCTCGTCCGCTTCATGCTGGAGCGCGAGACCGGGCCGCTGGCCAAGATCCACCGCGGGCTGGCGCGGCCCGAGTTCGAGCCGGGCGAGCACGAGGACCGGCTGGAGAAGCCCTTCATCGCGGCGGTCGACGCGTTCGCCATCGGCGGGCACTGCCAGATGCTGCTCGTCATGGACTGCGTGATCGCGCAGCGCGGCGCCTACTTCAACCTCCCGGCGCGCAAGGAGGGCATCATCCCGGGCCTGGCCAACCTCCGCCTGCCGCGCTTCGTCGGTGAGCGCGCGACGCGCCAGGGCATCTTCTTCAACCGCGACTTCGCCGCCGACGGCCCCGCGGGCCACCTCCTCTGCGATCGCGTGGTGGACGGCGACGAGGAGATGGAGCGGGCGGTCGCGGAGGCGGCGGCGGAGATCGTGAGCGCGGGGACGACGAGCCTGGTCGCCAACCGCCGCGCCCTGCGGACCGGCGCCGAGCCGCTCGACGACCTGCGGCGCTACATGGCCGTCTATGCGCGCGAGCAGGCCCACTGCCTTTACAGCGACGCCCTCGTCGACAACCTGACCCGGAACTGGAACGCGCACCAGCGCAGGGCGTAGCCGCCGGGCGCGGGGCGCTCGCGGCGCCGTCAGCGGCGCCCGGCGCGGACCACGTCGCGCAGCCGAGCGCGCGTCTCGCGGATGGTCTCCGCGCTGTCCTCCCAGCCCAGGCAGGGATCGGTCACGGAGCAGCCGTAGCGCAGGGCGGTGACGTCGGCCGGGATGGGCTGGCTGCCCGCCTCGAGGAAGCTCTCCATCATGAGGCCCACGATGGAGCGGCTGCCGTCGCGGATCTGGTTCACCGCGTCGCGCGCGACGAGCGGCTGCAGCTCGGCGCGCTGCCAGGAGTTGGCGTGGGAGCAGTCGATCACGACGCGCAGCGGCAGCCGCTGCTGCTGCAGGGCCTGCTCGGCGAGCGAGACGGAGACGCTGTCGAAGTTGGGGCGGCCGCCGCCTCCGCGCAGCACGAGGTGCCCGTAGCGGTTGCCGCGGGTCCGGATCACGGCGGAGCGCCCCTGGTCGTTGATGAG
>JAJYHA010000444.1 GCA_021784995.1 Myxococcales bacterium | reverse complement strand
GATCGACCTTCAGCGCGTCTCGCACTCCTGGTCGAGGGCGGCCTCGCGCCACTCCACGTCCCGGTCGGCGAGCCGATCCACCTGCGCGCGCAGGGCCGCGATCTCCTGGAGCAGCTCCGCGCGCGTGGCGCGGAGCTCCGCCCGGACGTCGCCGAAGGTGTACCGGATCTCCTCGGCCGACACCCCGAGCAGCGCGCGGCCGAGCGCCGAGCGGGCGCCCTCCGTCACGCGGCGCAGGAGCGCGAGCGGGGAGGTCACGGGCTCGCCCCGTGCGCCGGGCAGGAGGCGATGGCGGAGGAGGGATCGACCGCGTCGTTCCCCGTGACGATCGAGCGGATGGTGCCGTCCTGCGCGACCACCACGTTCGATCGCTTCGCGATCTGCACCCCGGGGATGGGCATCAGCCCGGTGTACTGGGAGGCCACCTTCCCGCCCGGATCGGAGAGCAGCTCGAATGGGGCGTGGGTCGCCTCCTTGAACCTGCGCAGCGTCTCCGGGTCGTCCGTCGAGATGCCCAGCACGGTCGCGCCCTTCTTCTCCACGTCGGCATACCGGTCCCGGTACGCTTGGGTCTGTTTGGTTCAGCCGCTCGTGAAGGCCTTGGGGAAGAAGTAGAGGATCACCGGGCCGTCGCGGAGCAGGCGCGACAGCTGCCGGGTGTGCCCCGCGGTGTCGGTCAGCGCGAAGTCGGGGGCCCTGTCCCCGACCTTGATCGGCATCGCCCCGAGCAGCGCGGCGAGGAGCGGGATGGCCATGGTGGCTTCCTCCGGATCGGCTACCTAGCGCGGGCGAGGACGCCGCGCCAGGGCCATGTGACGCGGCGACAGGTGGGGGCCCTGGTGCTACAGATGGGCGGTGCCGGGATCGGCTGCTCCGGTCCGGCCGGCGCCGTGAGCTCGCCACGAGGCGAGCCGTCGCCACCACCCGCTCGCGGCTGCGCGCCAGCCGTCCGGAGGCCGCCCATGAAGGGACCGTTCGCCGTCGCGCTGGTCGCCGCCGTCGCCGTGGCGGGCTGCGGCACGGACACCTGCTCGTCGAGCCCGGCCACGCCCCAGGACACCGGCGGCGGCGCCCTCTGCTCGGTGGCCCCGGCCTCCACCGTGACCATCTACGTCAAGCTCTGCTCGAAGTGCTACGACTCGTTCCCCTCCTGCCAGGCGGAGTTCCTGACCGATCACGTCGAGGTGGCCCCGGTCGTGCAGCAGTGCCAGGCGAACGCCGGCTGCGCCATCCCGGGCTGCAACGTGGAGGTCCCGACCGCCGCCTGCACGCTCGCGCTGCCCGCCAGCGCGACGGCCTCCAGCTATCCGCTGTACGTGATCGGCGACACCGGGTCGGTGACGAACACGCTCGACCTCGGCGGCGCCGGCACGAGCTGCACGCTGTAGCGCGTCCGGAGCAGCGGGCGACGGGCGCGCCGCGCGCCGGGGGCGGTCAGGCGTTCCGCAGGCCGCGCCGCATCGCGCGGAGCCGCGCCACGCGCTCCTCGATGGGCGGGTGCGTCGAGAAGAGGTTCGTCAAGGCGCCGCCCACGCCGGTGAAGGGCTCGACGATGAAGAGGTGGGCCGTGGCCGGCCCGCCGTACGGGTAGGGGATGGCCTCGTTGCCGCGCTCGAGCGCGAGGAGCGCCTCGGCGAGGGGCTCCGGATCGCCCAGCAGCTCCGCGCCGCCCGCGTCGGCCGCGTACTCGCGCGACCGCGAGACGGCGAGCTGCACCACCAGCGCGATGAGCGGCGCCAGGACGGCCCAGGCGAGCATCTCCACCACGCTCCCGCCGCGCTCGTCGTCGCGCCGCGAGAGCCCGCCGAAGAGGGCGCCCCACTGGATGAGGTGGCCGAGCGAGCTGATGAGGCCCGCCACCGCCGCGGCGATGGTGGAGATGAGGATGTCGCGGTTGCGCACGTGCGTCAGCTCGTGCGCCAGTACGCCCTCCAGCTGACGCGGGTCGAGGATGCGCAGGATGCCCTGCGTGACCGCCACGGCGGCGTGCGAAGGGCTCCGGCCCGTGGCGAAGGCGTTCGGCGTCTCCGAGGGGATGACGTAGACGCGCGGCATCGGGAGCCCGGCCTTGCGGGTCAGCCGCTCGACGATGTCGTACACCTCCGGGAGCTGCTCGCGCGACACCTCCTGCGCGCGGTGCATCATCAGCGCGATGCGGTCGGAGAACCAGTAGGAGGCGAAGTTGAAGACCAGGCCCACGCCGCCGAAGAGCAGCATGCCCCCGTACCCGCCCCAGGCGCTGCCCCCGATGGCGAGCAGCGCGATGAGGAAGGCCATCAGCATGCCGGTCTTGAGGTAGTTCCGGCCGACGCCGCCGGTGGCGCGCGGCATGCCGCGGACGGGGGTGCTCTCGGACCAGGCCATGGCGCCAAGATAGCCAGCTTCCGGGGGGCGTCAAACGCAATCGGGGCCTGCCCGACGGTCCCTGGCGAGGCACCATCGGGGGCCGAAATATGCTAAAGGCATGAGGAAAGTGGCGATATCGCTCGGGGGCGCGGATGGCGGCGAAGACGGCGAGGGCGAGGAGCGGTCGGGCCACGCGGCGTGGGAAGGGTGAGCCCGCGGTGGCACAGCTCGAGCTGGTCCCGGCCGGGGAGGCGGGCTCGCCCGCACGCCGGCCGGGGAGCGCGCCGGCTGCGGTCGCCGCGCCGCCGCCGGTCCGGGTGACGCACGGCGACCAGGGCGCGACGTCGCGCG
>JAJYHA010000197.1 GCA_021784995.1 Myxococcales bacterium | reverse complement strand
CGTTGCAGCTCCTTGCCCAGCGTCGTCAGCCCGGCGCGGCCGCCGGGCCGCAGCACGCGGGCGAGCTCCGCCAGGGCCCTCGGCTTGTCCTCCACCCAGTGGAAGACGGCCGACGCGCAGACCGCGTCGAAGCTGCCGCCCGGGAAGGCGCCCAGATCCTCGGCGCGACCGACCTCGAAGCGGAGGCCCGGCGCGCGTGCGCGCGCCAGGGCGATCCGCTCGGGCAGCGGATCCACCCCGACCACCCCGGGACCGACGAGCTGGGCCATCCACTCCGCCAGCCGCCCGGTGCCGCAGCCGACGTCGAGGACCCGGTCGCCACGCGCGAGGGCGAGATACCCGGCGAGCCGCCGCCCGCCCTCGAGCTGCTGCTCGCTCACCCGGTCGTAGGTGCGAGCGAGCTCGGGATTGTCGTGAGCATGCGAGACCACGTTCCCTCGTCGGTCCGCGCCGCGGGCTGCGTCCGAGGCTCAATCTAGCAGGCGGCGGCGCAACGGTTGTCCTCCGCGCTCGCCGGGCGCGTGCCGCGCAAGCACGCCGATGCTGCGCCGCGCCACGGAAATATTCCTGAATTGGCGAGCGCATGGCAGCGCGCCTACCACGACCCCGGGACATCACGCACACGACGCGATCTGATACTACGGGTGCTAGTCGCGTGAAGGCTACCTGCCGACAGTTGACCACGGCGCGTTTCGCACGATCGGGAACGAGGAGGTCGCCCCCCGCAGCGTTTGCGGCGGGGCGTCTTCGTCGCACGCCCAGGGAGCCAGGCACGACACGGTGCGCAGCCCCCACCGCGGTCATGGAGCGAACGTCACGTCTGAAGATGTGTTCGCGGAACTCACGTTGCTCGAACAATCAAGGAGTGAACGATCGATGAAGAACCTGTTTGGAGGCCTCGTTGCTGCGGCAGCATTGCTCCTCACCTTCGCCGTCCCCGCTCGAGCCGCGACCTGCACCGCGACGGGCTTCTACCGGGACGGCATCAACATGACGGCCGCGCTGATCGATCCCCCCTCCGTCGTCGGCATGGACGTGGACGCGACGGGGTGCAATGTCGGTGTCTACTACGACAGCGGCACGGGCCTGATCAACGTGGCGACGATCCACGGCGCCAACTACTTCGGTGTCCTCGTCAACGGTGACGTCAACGATGTCGCCGTGACCATCCAGGACAGCGTCGTCAAGCAGATCGGCAACACTCCGTTCGACGGTACGCAGCACGGTGTCGGGATCTACTATCGCTCCTTCGGCACCGGGAGTGCCTCGGGCTCGGTGACCGGCACGACGGTGAGCGAGTATCAGAAGGGCGGCATCGTCGCCAACGGCAACAGCAACGTCACCGTCTCGGGCTGCACGGTGACCGGCCTTGGACCAGTCGTCTTCATCGCGCAGAACGGCATCCAGTTCGGCTGGGGGGCGAGCGGTTCGGCCATGCGGAACACGGTGACGGGCCACTCCTACGTCCCGCCCGGCGGCGGAGACGGCTCGGCCTCGGCTGGAGTCCTCGTCTATGGCGACACCTCGGGCGTCACGACCGGGATCCAGATCACCGGCAATGCCCTCACCGGGAATGACAACGGGGTCGCGCTCGTGAACTGCGGCGATGACGCCTGCTCCGTCCCGCCGTCGATCAGGACGAACGACAAGGTCGTCAACAACACGATCACCGGTCCCAGCACGAATCAGTACGCGGCCGGCGTCTATGATTTCGGGAATGCCGACAAGATCGTGAACAACACGATCGACCTCTACACCACGCCGGTCTTCACGGATGGGTCGTTGAACGCGAAGGTCCACGCCACCAAGTAGGCGACGCCCCGTCACCGCTCGAGGAGAAGGGCCCCTGCCAAGGGGCCCTTCCCGTCTCTCCGCCCGGCTCGCCGTCCGTCCCGGGAACGGGGTCAGCATGGCCGTCACCGGCCGGATGGCGTCACATGAACTCCGGAGTTGACGAGCGCACCCGCCGTCGTGCACCTTGCGCGCTACGCTGAGAGTGAAAGCGGCGTACAACCACTCGTCGGTTCCCAGGGGGAGGGATCGAATGACACGACGTTCACCGCTGTTGGCCGTCGCGGCGCTCACCATCGCGGCCTGCGGCAATTCCTCGTCGAACTCGAACACGCTCGGCGGCGACACCAACGTCCCCGCGGGAGCGGTCGGCAGCGTCATCTCGTCGAACATGCCCGCCCAGATGACGATCACGGGGAACAGCGGCGGGATCGCCACCCTGCACGTGACGGCCGACGTCTCCACGGTCCCACAGCTGGCGACGTACCTCGACCTCCTGCCTGCCTCGATGAAGTCGGGGGCCACGGGCCTGGCCTTCGACACCACCATGAAGATCACGTCCGAGGGCTTCCAGGACACGTTCAACAAGGATCATGCGCTCTTCACGCTGGTGAACTACAACGCCGCCGTCGGCGATCAGTACGTCCTGACGAAGAGCGACGGCGTCAAGGTCACGAGGACCGTGAAGAGCGTCTCCACGACGGATGACTTCCCGTACGGCTTCTACATGATCAAGGTCATCCAGGTGGAGCAGGACTCCCGCGTCCCGGGCGTCAAGGCCTTCCGCTACTACGCCAACCACAGGTTCGGCATCGTCCAGGTCGACATCGTGAACGACGACGGCTCCGTCGTGAGCTTCCCCGTCTACCACTCCAACCTCAACTAAGTGCCTCCGAGACCACCGCTCGGTCCCGCGTGCCGTCCCGCCGGGGCGATCCTCGCGCTCGTCGGCGCCGCCGTGGGCTTCGCGCGGCTCCGCGCCGGCTGGAAGCCGCGGTTCCTCGACGTGCCGCTGCCCGCCCTGTGCACCTCCTTCACCGAGACGCGCTGGTTCACCTCGATCGCCCGGAACGCCACCGGCGAGGTGGCCATCGTCCTCACCCTCGGCGGGCTCGCCCTGGCGGCCCTGGGGCGGGAGCCGGACGAAGCACCGTGGCACGGTGAGGCTCGCGCGCGGGCCCTGTTCGTGGCCGTTGCGGTCGACACGCTCCTGCTGGGCGCCGCCTCGCTCACCGTGTTCGGGCTCGCCTTCGTGGCCGTCCTGGTCGGTCAGATGTTCGGCACGCTGGTCCTGTACCACGCCGCCTTCCGCTGGCTCGTACGGCGACGCCGCGGGGCGCCGGGCCCCGCGGCCCCTTCACGGCGACCGCTGCGTGCGACCTGACGGCTCCGCGAGGATGGCCACCCCATGGCGCCACGGCGGACGGGTGGGCACGAGGCCCTGGACGATGGACGAGAGGGATCGTTCCTTGCTCACCCGGCTCGAGAGATACCTGGTCTTCACCGTGAGCGTCGCGCTCGTCCTCGTGACGGTCGCCAACACCGTCCTGATGGCGCGCGGCCACGCCGTCTCGCTTTATCTGAAGACGCGAGACGTCGCCGTCATCGCCCTGGCGACGACGCTGGTCGCCGGCAACGTGGCAGCCCTGCGGCGAAACCCGCGCCAGGGGCAGCTGTTCCTGATCGTGCTCGCGTTGCTGGCGGTCGTGGGCGTCGCGCACGCGGTGCGCCTGCTCCACGGGGGTTTTCCGTGTCGCTGAAGGTCCTCGCCGTCGCCGCGGCGATCGCAGCGCTCGGGACCACCCTGGCGATCGTCGACTCGTCGCTCTTCTTCGTGGTCCCCGACCTGGCCTATGCGCTTCACCACCTCCTGGCGATCGCCGTCGGTGCGACCCTGATGGCCATCTCCTGGAAGCTCCTCGGCCGCGTCGGTGGGCACCGCATCGTGATGCTCCTCGACCTGCTGGTCGGGGTGGGGATGGTCGTCATCCACGTGACGAAGCTGGTCTGGGGCCGCTGCACCTGAACCCGCCACCGGAGCGGGCCACGCCGGGCCCTCCGAGCTTCACGCTCCCGTCGCCCGTGGCACCCCGACGAGCGTAGACTCGCCCCCATGCTCAGTTCAGGAAGGATCAGGTTCCCGATCCGTTTCGACGCAGCCTATCGCGCGCTCTCGACGGCCCTGCTCATCCTGCCCTCGGGGTCGTTCGTCGAGGTCACGGAGGGCGAGGTCCGGGTCCGGATGGCGTGGGCCTTCCACGCAGAGTTTCCCAGGTCGGCGGTGGCCTCGGTGACCGACCACGACCGCGCGCCGCTGAGCCGCGGCGTGCACGGCTGGTCCGGCCGGTGGCTCGTGAACGGCTCCGGCGAGGGCATCGTGAGCATCGCCCTGAGGCCGACCCAGCGCGGATACGTCATGGGCTTCCCCGTCCTGCTTCGCGAACTGCGGGTCAGCGTCGAGGATCCGGCCGGCCTGAAGGCCGCGCTGGCCAGGTAGCCGCCAAGTCGCTCGGTTTCACGACGGCGCCCGGCGCCCGGCGCCCGGCGCACGCTCACCTCGCCCGCGGCGGGGCGCCAGGGTGCGCTCCGGGTGCACCCGTCACCCGGCCGTCACACCCGTTTTCGTGACTCGTCGTACGTGCGTGCTAGCGTCCACCCTGACGTCACCACCTCTCGCCGGAGAACCCACACATGCAGCCACGCACTTGCCGTACACCTGCCCGCCGGGCCCTGCTGGCCGCGACCGCGCTCGGCGCGGCCGTCGGCCTGGGCTGCGGGGGCAGCAGCAGCAGCACCACCACCACCCCCCCCGCCGCGAACATCAACATCTCGGCTCAGCTGGTGGCCGGGACCGTGACCACGTCCGCGCTTTACAGGTCGTCGGCGCTCACCACGGCCGCCGCCTCCTCCGCCGCCACGACGCCTCTCGCCGGTTACGTCCTCTACTGCGTCACCTTCCAGTCCTCTCCCGTGGCTGCCTCGGCGACGGCCGACGCCTCGGGGAACGTGGCGCTCACGCTGGCCGCGAAGGGCGTGGCGTTCGGCTGCTTCGTCCGCGACACGGGCGGCAACACGGTGGCGACCCTCTCGTTCCAGTCCGGATCGACCGCGGGCACCACGCTCACGGAGAGCGCCGACGTCGCTCTCGGCGCCGTGACGGTGGACACCACGACGGGGCTCGCCACCGCGACCGTCTCCTCGGGCACCGTCGCCTCGACCCCCCCCGGCGCCACCTGCCCCACCGGCTACTGGATCGTGGACACGGGCCCGTCGGAGTGCGATCCTGGCGTGGAATCGACCGCCAGGGTCTGGGTCACTCCCTCGACGGCGGGCGGCTACACGGTCACCATCATCCACGGACCGAGCTACCTGGCCAACACCAACGTCTGCGGCTACGAGTCCTTCGGACAGGTTCCGGCCACCTTCTCGGGCGGCGTGCTCACGGTGGGGCCGTTCGAGACGCATCAGGGCTCGACCTGTCACGTGCCTCTCACGGTCGCGTTGACGGTCAACAGCGCCTGCACGTCCGCCAGCGCGGCCGGCTCGTTCGTGGGGTGTTCCGCCTGCGGGACCGGTGCGAACATCTGCAGCGGCAGCACCACCAGCAGCGGCGCGTGCGGGACCATGACCTGCCCGATCACCTGGTCCGCCACGAAGCAGTGACCTCGGAGACCGTCCGGAGCGGCGACGCGAGGCCGCTCCGGACGGGTCAGGCTCGAAGGCGAAGGTCCTCTCGATCTCGCTCTGCTCGTCCATCGCGCCCTCGATCCCTCCCCCGCACGCGCCACCGCCCTGGAGGCGTCTGTCTTAACCTGATCGGGTGCGACACCTTTCGCGGAGCGTTGCCTGCAAGCAAGTGCTGTCGCTTTTCGAGACTGAGCAAATCGATAGATTTCACATTGAGTTGAGACGGATTCGACCGCCTCTAGACGCCCCCGCGGGCCGGTGGCGGCCTTCCCACGCCCAACCGGAGGGGGTCATGCTGGAGGTGAAAGGGGGTCCATGTGCGCTTCTCGTTCAAGCTGTTCCTGACGGCGTTCCTCATGACGCTGCTCTCGTCCCCCGTGGCGGCGGTGGCGCAGGACCGACTCCAACCCGCGGCGCAGGGCCGGCGCTCGGGCGGCATGTACGAACGGCTCTACGACGCGTCGAAGGTCCAGAAGCTCAGCGGTGAGGTGCTGGAGATCCGGAAGCTCTCCTCGATGCGCGACATCGTCGCGATGGTGGTCAAGACCGAGCGCGGCGAGGAGGTGGTCCACCTCGGACCGGCCTGGTACGTAGACCACCAGAGCGTGCGGGTCGCGAAGGGCGACCGGGTGGAGGTGGTGGGCTCGCGCGTGGCCTTCAGCGGGAGCCCGGTGACGCTCGCGGCGAGCGTCCGGAAGGGGAGCCAGGTGCTGCAGCTGCGCGACGGCGCCGGGGTCCCGGCGTGGAGTGGAGCGCAGCGAGCGCACTCCGCGACGCGGTGAGGCGGCCCGGGCGGGCGCTCCGGCGTTGACACGGGGCCCCGCCTCGATGCACCAAGGACGCATGGGCCGGCCGGTCCTCTCCGAGCAGGGCGTACCTTTCCTGCGGACGCTCGGCGTCCGCGTGCGCGAGAGCGGCGAGCGTCACGCGATCGTCGAGGCCGACGTCCGGGAAGAGCACGGCAACTACCGCGGCGGCGCGCACGGGGGGCTCGTCGCCACCCTGGTGGACACGGTGTGCTTCTTCCCGCGGCCCTTCCTCCCGTCGGGCATGTCGGTCGCGACGACGCACCTCGCGGTGAGCTTCGTCCGCCCGGCGGCGGTGGGCGATCACCTCGTCTCGCGCTGCGACGTCGTCCACCTCGGACGCCGCACCGCCAGCCTGACCGTCCGGGTGACTCGCTCGGACGGCGAGGTCGTGGCGCACGGGACGGTGGGGCTGATGCTCCTCCGCGAGGACGGATAGCGCTCGCGACCGGGGGCGTCTCGCGACGGCGCGCCCGGCCCGATGACGCACCGTGCCGAACCGCGGCCCCCGCCTCCCGGGTCCCCCGCCGGGACGGGGCGTCACCCGGCCGCAGGCGCTAAGCTGGCGCACCCAGTTTCACCGCGCGCGAACCTCGGCGCAGCAAGGAGCCGTCGATGCGGAAGCTCGTCACTTCAACGCTGGTCCTGGCGGTCGCGCTCGTCGCGTCGCCGTCCTTCGCCCAGCCGATCAAGATCGGCGCCCCCCAGCCCATGACCGGCCCCGACGCGCCGTTCGGGGACAAGTTCAAGAAGGCCTACTCGCTCGCCCTCGAGGAGATCAACGCGGCGGGCGGCGTCCAGGGACGGAAGCTGGAGGTGGTCATCGAGGACCACACGGCCAAGAACTCCCTGGCCGCGACCGTCACCGAGAAGCTGATCACGCAGGAGAAGGTGCTCGTCATGACCGGTGGCCGGGCCTCCGGGCAGGCGATGGAGATCGCCTCCGTCTGCCAGCGGCTCAAGACGCCCTACCTGGTCGACCACCCGTCGGCCGACATGATCACGGCGAAGGGCTTCGAGTGGGTCTTCCGGAACAACCCCACCGGCTCCATCTACCCGGCCGCCTTCGATTCGTTCATCGGCGAGATGCCGGGGGCCATGCCGAAGTCGGCGGCGGTCGTCTACGACAACACGCTCTTCGGCAAGACCATCGCCGCGGCGGCCATGGCGTTCCTCAGGTCGAAGCACGTCCCCATCGTCGCCGACGAGGCGTACCCGGTGAACACGCTCGACTTCAAGCCCATCATGACGAAGGTGAAGGGCACCAACCCCGACTACCTGCTCATGATGGCGGTCTCCACCACCGACGCGATCCTGCTGGTGCGCCACGCGAAGGAGATCGGCATCAAGCCGCGCGCGTTCGTCGGGTTCGGCGGCGGCTTCGGCGTGGCCGACTTCGCCTCCCAGCTCGGACCGCTCGCGCAGAACGTCTTCTCGTCGGCCGCCTGGTCGGGCAACCCGAACGATCCGAAGACCCGGGCCTTCTACGAGAAGTTCCACGCGAAGTACGGGATCTGGCCGCACGAGCACGAGGTGGAGGGCTACTCCGCCGTCTACATCATCGCCGACGCGCTCCGGCGCGCGAAGCTGACCGGCAACCTCGACGCCGACCGCGACGCCGTGCGGAAGGCGCTGCTCGCGACCGACATGACGACCGTCTTCGGGAAGGTGAAGTTCGGCAACTGGACCGGGCCCGCCGGCGACCACTACACCAACCAGAACGTCTACTCCCCCGAGCACTCCGTCCTGGCGCAGTGGAGGGACGGCCAGCTCCTGAACGTCTGGCCCAAGGCCTACAAGGAGACGGACCTCGTCTTCCCCGAGGTGGCGGCCCGGTAGGACCGCAGGGCGCGGCGGGGCGGAGGCGGCGGCGGCCGATCGATGGAAACGTTTGCCCAGACGCTGGTGAGCGGCGTCCTGACCGGCGCGCTCTACGCCATGATCGGCATCGGGCTGACGGTCGTCTTCGGCGTGATGCGCATCATCAACCTCGCCCACGGCGAGATGGTGATGCTCGGCATGTTCGGGGCCTTCTGGGGCCAGGCGCTCTGGCACCTCGATCCCTTCGTCTCGCTGCTCCTCTGGACGCCGCTCATGTTCCTGGGCGGCGTCCTCGTCTACCGCCTGCTCCTGCGCCGGATCATCCCCGGGGGCGAGCTCAACACGCTGCTCTACACGGCCGGCCTCTCGCTGCTGGTCGCCAACCTCGCCCTGCTCCTCTGGACGGGCGACTACCGGACCATCTCGCTCTCCTACGGGGTCACGCCGCTGCGGCCCCTCGGCATCTCGATCAGCGTCCCGCTGGCGCTCGCGTTCGCGCTGGCGCTCGCCATCACCGCCGCGCTCTACCTGTTCCTCGGCCGCACCAACCTGGGGCGCGCCATCCGCGCGACCAGCCAGAGCGCCGACGCGGCCGTCCTGATGGGCATCGACGTGGAGCGCATCGCCCTGGTGACCTTCGGGCTGGGGACCGCCCTGGCGGGGGCCGCGGGGGTGCTGCTCGCGCCCTCGCTCTACCTCTACCCCACCGTGGGCGAGCTCCTCATCGTGAAGTGCTTCGTGATCGTGGTGCTGGGCGGCCTGGGCTCCATCCCCGGCGCCATCGCCGGCGGCGTGCTGCTCGGCGTGGTGGAGTCGCTGGGCGCCGTCTACGTCTCGGCCACCTACAAGGACGGGATCGGCTTCGTCCTCTTCCTGCTCATCCTCCTCTACCGGCCGTCCGGGCTGTTCGGGGTCGGCAAGTGACGCGAGGGCTCCTCGCGTGGCTGGTCGGCGCGGCCCTGGTCGCCTGCCTCCCGCTGGCCGTCCACGACTCCTTCTTCCTCCACGTCTGCATCCTGGTGCTCATGTGGACGGCGCTCGGGGCGGCCTGGAACGTGCTGGGCGGCTTCTACGCCTTCTACTTCCGCTACGTCGACCCCGACGCCGTGCTGAACATCGCGCTCTCGATGGAGATGGTCTTCATCGCCATGGTGGGAGGCCTCGGCACCACCGGCGGCCCGCTCCTCGGCGCCGTCTTCCTGACCACCGTCGGCGAGACGGTCCGCGAGCGCTTCCAGGTGGGGCACCTGGTCTTCTACGGCCTCTTCATGATGCTGGTCATCCGCTACATGCCCGACGGCATATGGGGGCGCGCCCGGCGGTGGATCGCGGCCGCCGGCGCCCGCCTGGTGGATCATGGCGCTGCTTGAGGTGGAGGGGCTGTCGCGGTACTTCGGCGGCGTCCACGCCGTCGCCGATCTCTCGTTCCGCGTGGAGGCGGGGGAGATCGTCGGCCTCATCGGGCCGAACGGCGCCGGGAAGACGACGGTCTTCAACCTGGTCACCGGCTTCGTCCGGCCCACGGCGGGGGAGATCCGGCTCGACGGCCGGAGCGTGGTGGGCCTGCGCCCGCACGCCGTGACGCGGCGCGGGATCGCCCGCACGTTCCAGATCGTGAAGCCCTTCCCCGGCCTCTCGGCCCGGGAGAACGTCACCCTGGCGTCCTTCCTGCGGCACCGGTCGCGCCCCGACGCGGAGCGCGCCGCGCAGGCGCTCCTGGAGCGCGTCGGGCTGGGGACGAAGGCGGACGCGCTCGCGAGCCAGCTCACGCTCATGGACCAGCGGCGCCTGGAGCTGGCCAAGGCGCTGGCCACCGGCCCGCGCCTGCTCCTCCTCGACGAGCCCATGGGCGGCCTCACCGCGAGCGAGGTGGACACCGCCTCGGAGCTGGTCCGGCGCATCCGGGCCGAGGGCGTGACGGTGGTGCTGGTCGAGCACGTGATGAAGGCCATCATGCGCATCTCCGACCGGGTGGTGGTCGTGAACCAGGGGGCGAAGATCGCGGACGGGCCGCCCGCCGCGGTGGTGCAGGACCCCGGCGTGATCGCGGCCTACTTCGGAAAGAGGGCCGCCCGGTGCTGAGCGTGGAGGGGCTCCAGGTCTCCTACGGCCCGATCCGGGCCGTGTGGGACGTGCGCTTCGACGTCGGTGCGGGCGAGATCGTCGCGCTCGTCGGCGCGAACGGCGCGGGCAAGACGACCACCCTCAAGACCATCTCTGGCCTGCTGCGGCCGCAGCACGGGAGCGTGCGGCTCGACGGCGAGCCGATCGACCACCTCCCGGCCGCGGCCATCGTCGAGCGTGGAGTGATCCACGTCCCCGAGGGCCGGAAGCTCTTTCCCGAGATGACGGTCCGCGACAACCTGCTCCTGGGCGGGTTCACGCCCGTCGCGCGGCCCCACCAGGCGCGCCGGCTGGAGGAGGTCTTCTCCACCTTCCCGCGCCTGCGCGACCGGCAGCGGCAGCTCGCGGGGACGCTCTCGGGCGGCGAGCAGCAGATGGTGGCCATCGGGCGCGGGCTCATGGCTGGCCCGCGCGTCCTGATGCTCGACGAGCCGTCGCTCGGGCTCGCGCCCATCATGGTGGAGGAGATGTTCCGGGTGGTGGAGACCATCAACCGCGCCGGGGTGACGGTCCTCCTGGTGGAGCAGAACACCGAGCACGCGCTGGCCATCGCCCACCGCGGCTTCGTCCTGGAGTCGGGCCGGGTGGTGCTGGCCGGCACCGGCGCCGAGCTGCTCGCGAACGAGCGCGTGCGCGAGGCCTACCTGGGGCTGTAGCCGGCCGCCGGCGCCGTCAGGCGAGCTGGCCGATGGCCTTGCGGAACCGCGCCAGCGAGACGGCGAAGAGCAGCGCCCCCGTCCCGAGCAGCGCGGCGAAGGCCCTCCACACCACGTCGAGGCCGGCCCCGCGATAGAGGATGGCCTGGCTCAGCTCCGTGTAGTGGGTGGTCGGCGCCAGGAGCATCAGGTCGCGCACGAGCCGGGGCATGCTCTCCCGCGGCGTCATGCCGCCGGAGAGCATCTGGAGCGGCAGCAGCACGAGGAGGACGAGCAGGCCGAGCTGCGGCATGCTGCGCGCCAGGGTCGCCATGAAGATGCCCATGGACGTGGTGGCGAAGAGGTGCAGCGCCGTGCCCACCAGGAAGAGCGCGATCGAGCCCTCGATGGGGACGCGCAGCGCGCCGCGCACGATCAGCTGCAGGGAGAGCGCCGCGGCCACCAGCACCACCAGGCCCATGGACCAGACCTTGGCCAGCATGATCTCCGCGGGCGTGACCGGCATGACGAGCAGGTGCTCGATCGTCCCGTGCTCCCGCTCGCGGAGGAGCGCCGCCCCGGTCAGGATGATCGACAGCATCGTCACGTGGCCGACCACCTCCATCACGGAGCCGAACCAGGCCTGCTCGAGCGCGGGGTTGAAGCGCGCGCGCAGCGCCAGCTCCACGGGCTGCGCGGGGAACCCGCGGTGGCGCTGCACGAACTCGCCGATCTCCCCCATCACCACCTGCTGCACGAAGCCGCTGCCCGTGAAGGCCTGGCTCATCCGCGTCGCGTCGACGTCGAGCTGCAGCCGGGGGGCGCGGCCGGCCAGCACGTCGCGCTGGAAGTGGGGCGGCACGTCGAGGACGAACGTGTAGGCCCCCGCGTCGAGGCCGGCGTCGATCTCGGCCTCGGTGACGTGGACCGGCGGGATGAAGCGCGGCCGCTGGAACGCAGCGGCGATGCGCGCCGAGAGCGCCGAGCCGTCGCCGTCGGCGATGGCGATCGGGACGTGGTGGAGCGGCTCGGGGACCCCGGTGGCGGCGGTGTACACCGCGACCGTGAACGTGTAGACGATGAGCGCCAGCATCATCGGCTCGCGCCCCAGGCTCCACAGCTCCTTGACGCCCAGGCGGTAGACGTTGTCCAGGCGCCGGCGCACGTCACGCCTCCTGCTTCCGGAGCAGCGCGATCGAGGCGCCGAGGATGACCGGCACCGCCGCCAGCAGGGGCCAGAGCTCGCCGTGGAGGTCGGCGAGGCCCAGCGCCTTGCTGAAGACGCCGCGGCTGACGAGGAACATGTGGGTGGCGGGGTAGGCCAGGCCGACCACGCGGCTCGCCCCCTGCAGCGACGAGACGGGGTTGATCAGCCCTGCGTACTGGACGGCGGGGATCATCGTCCCGACCATGGTGAAGAACATGGCCGCCACCTGGCTGCGCGTCAGCGTCGAGGCCAGGAGCCCCATCCCGGTGGAGCCGACGGTGAACAGGAGCGCAGCCAGGGTCAGCGTCGGCAGGCTCCCCGTGATGGGGACACCGAACAGCGTGGCGGAGGCCAGGCAGAGGACGCCGAAGTTTACCATCGCGAGCGCGACGTACGGGAGCTGCTTGCCCAGGAGGAACTCGCTGCGGGTGACGGGGGTGACGTAGAAGTTGACGATCGAGCCCATCTCCTTCTCGCGCACCACCGCCAGCGCCGTCAGCATGGCCGGGAGGAGGAGCAGCAGCAGCGGGACGACCGCCGGCACCATCGCGTTCAGGCTCTTCACGTCGGGGTTGTAGCGGAAGCGGGTCTCGACCACGGCCGGCGCGGGCTCGGGCGCGCCGGTTCGCTCGCGCAGCCGCTGCGCGAGCCAGTGCCGGTGCATGCCCTCGACGTAACCGCCGACCGTCTCCGCGCGCTGGGGCATCGCGCCGTCGATCCAGGCGCCGATCTCCACCCTCCTGCCGCGCGCCACGTCGCGCGCGAAGCCGTGCGGGATCTCGAGCGCCAGCGCCAGCTCGCCGGTCCGCATGCGCCGGTCGAGCTCGGCGGGGTCCGCGATGGGCGCCCGCTCGCTGAAGTACCGCGACCCCGCCAGCTGGAGGGCGTAGTCGCGGCTCAGGCCGGTCTGGTCGCGATCGAGCACGGCGTACCGGAGGTCCTCCACGTCGAGGGTGATCCCGAAGCCGATCACCAGCATGAGGAGCAGCGACCCCGCGAGCGCCAGGGTGGCGCGCACCGGATCGCGGCGGAGCTCCAGGGCCTCGCGCCACGCGAAGTCCCACACGCGCTCGAGCCTCGGCCCGCGGCGGCGCGCCGGCGGCGACGGCGCGGCCGGCGACGGCGCGGCCTCGGG
>JAJYHA010000407.1 GCA_021784995.1 Myxococcales bacterium | reverse complement strand
TCGGCGAGGCGATGGCCGGCGAGCTCGACGCGGCCCGGGACGAGGTGGCGCGTCTCCTGGCCGGGCTGCAGGCGGCCCCGACGGTGCGGAAGGCGACCGAGGCGGCGCGGCAGCTCGAGGCGTGGCGCGCCACCGTCTCGGGCGCCGCGCGGACGGCGGAGGCGCGCGCCGGCGCCGGCCCCGAGGCGATGCACGGCGCCGAGCTGCGCGCCGGGATGCGGGTCCGGGTGACGTCGCTCGGGCACGAGGGCGAGATCCTGGAGGTGGACGGCCGCGAGGCGCTGGTCCGCGCCGGCGCGCTCAAGATCCGGCGCCCGCTGTCCGACCTGCTCCCGCTCCAGGGCAAGGCGCCGCCGGCTCCGGGCTTCGGCCGGAGCCGCGACGCGCGGCTCGAGGCAGCGGCCGAGGCGCGCCCGGCGGCCCCGCAGACCTCGGATCGGCGCCTCGACGTGCGCGGGCTGCGCGTCGAGGAGCTGGTGCGCGAGGTGGACCGTTTCCTCGACCGGCTCTACGCGGAAGGGGCGCCCGACGCCCTCATCCTGCACGGACACGGGACGGGCGCGCTGAAGCAGGCGCTGCGGGAGCACCTGGCGGCCTCTCCCTACGTCGGGGAGTTCCACCGCGGCGACCGCCATGAAGGCGGTGACGCCGCGACGCTCGTGAAGCTGCGGCGCTGAGCGCCCGCGGCCACACCGCCGCCCTTCGGAGATGGGAAAAAATGAAACCCCGGCCGCCGAAAGGCGGCCGGGGCTCCGGAGGTACGTCGGGCGACGACTAGAAGAAGTAGTTGCCCGTCAGCATGAACTGGTTGCTGTCCACGATGGGATTCGCGGCAGGCATCCCGGCGGGCGCCGGGCCGGGGCTGGTCTTCGTGTGGAAGTGGAACCACTCGAAGCCGACCGCGAAGCCGCCGTCACGGTACTGCAGGAGGGTCGAGTAGGTGAGCTCGCCGAGACGCGTGAAGCCGGCGGCCATCGCCTCGTTGTAGTTCGTCTCCTCGTCGCCGACCTGGCCCCAGATCGACAGCTCCTTGGTGAAGTTGAAGCCGGCCTGGACCCAGCCGCCGTACGACGTCACGTCGTAGGACTTGCCGGGCGACTGGAACTGCAGGAAGGCGCCGACCTCGGGAGCGGTGTTCTGGCCGTAATAGCCAGCCGCCGACACGGTCAGGGGACCGAAGACGACCTTGCCACCCGCGTTCACCAGCTCGGTGTCGAGGTAGGAGTTTCCGTTGACCTTGAGCAGGTTGCCGGTGCCGTTCATGTCGGTGCGCTGATAGTGGCCGGCCACCCAGAACGAGCCCATCTGCCCGGCGATGGCGGTGACGCGCGCCTCGACGGCCGGGACGCCCGACGCCTCGGAGAGGTTGAAGCCGTAGGCATCGCCCGCGGGCGGCAGGATCAGGTAGTTGCCGATGCCGGCGGCGTCGTTCCACTGGCCACGGCCCACCTCGACCGCGACCTCGACCTTGGTCGCGTCCTTGTCCTTCAGATCACCGAAGGTGTAGTAGCCGAAGATGCCCGGACGCCGCCACCCCACCGTGCCGGAACCGTAGGACACGGGGAAGGCGATGTGCGCGAGGGAGACCGGGATCATGGCGACGATGAGGTCGTTGTTCTGGCCGAACTGCAGGCGGGCTGCGCCCCAGTTCAGCTCGGCGTAGCCGAGACGCATCCGGGGGGTGATGGAGACGTCGCCGTACGAGCCGCCGCCGCTGTTGTTGTAGAAGTCGATCTCGAGCACGCCCTTTGGCGTCGCGCCACCGAACACGGTGGGGCCGGAGACGGAGAAGTTGAACCGGGTCTGACGGACGTCGCCGCCGAACTCCATCCGGTCCTGCCCCTGGTTCGGGACGTTGTAAGGCTCGCGGTACGGAGCCCAGTTCCACATCTGGATGCCGCCTTCACCAGGACCCTGGTAGCCGTCCTGTGCGTACACGGTGCCCGACGCGAAGCCGTGGACTTCGAGCTTGAACGCCGGGGCCGCGGCCGGAGCCGAGGCGGTCTGGGCAAACGAGGCCGTCGCCCAGGAGAGGACCAATGCTGCTGCGAAAACTTTGACTCTCACGTCTGTTACCTCCGTTCGGTTGACAGCAAGCGCTTGCTGCGATCGAGCGCGGGGTGCGGGCACTTTCGTACTTCTACCACCTGTGCCGACGGATCACGCAATCTTTTCGACAAGCGATGCGCGAATACTGCGCGTCTCCCATGACGCGGGGGCCCGACGCGGCCACGCCGGACGGCCGGCTCGAGCGCCGCTCCGCGCCGTGACACGGCGCAGCGTCGGTGGGGCTCGACCGGCCGATGCGCGCATCGCTTGCGCAACCAGGCCGCCTGGTGTAGACGCGGTGAACCCAACGAAAACGGGAGGATTTCCTGATGCCCTTCGCACGTCGGCAGCTGCTCCTTCTCGCACCGGCGCTCCTCGCCGCCACGGTCGCCACCGCCCAGGAGCGCACGGTCAAGATCGGCTCGGCGCTCAGCATGACGGGACCCGCCGCCGCCTATGGCGCCAACCAGAAGGCAGGGGTCCAGCTGGCAGTGGACGAGATCAATGCCACCCGGTTCATCCCGGGCGTGAAGCTGGAGATGGTCTACGAGGACGACGGCTCGGTGAAGGAGCAGGGGATCAACGTCTTCCAGCGCCTCATCAACCAGTACAAGGTGAGCGCGATCATCGGCCCCACCCTCTCCACCACCGCCACCGCCGCCGATCCCATCGCGCAGATGTCGAAGGTGCCGGTGGTCGCCGTCTCGAACACCTCGCCCAAGGGGATCACGGACATCGGCGACTACATCTGGCGCGTGTCGTTGACGGAGGCGCAGGTCATCCCGGGTGCCCTCCGGAAGGCGCAGAAGAAGCTCGGCTTCAAGACCGCGGGCCTGCTCTACGGGAACGACGACGTCTTCACCAAGGCCGGCTACGACGTCATGAAGCAGGCGCTCGACGGGCTCCACGTCAAGGTCCTGGGGACCCAGACCTTCGCCAAGCCGGATCGCGACTTCAACGCGCAGATCACGGCGCTCAAGAGCCTCAACCCCGACATCCTGGTGGTCTCGGCGCTGGTCGAGAACGCCTCCGCCATCGTGAGCCAGGCGCGGCAGCTCGGCTACACGGGACCGATCCTGGGCGGCAACGGCTTCAACAACCCGGCCATCATCAAGAACGCCGGTCCGGCCGCCGAGGGGGTCATCGTCGGCACCTCATGGAACTCGGCCAGCACCGACCCGGTCAACGTGAAGTTCAAGGAGGCCATGGCGGCCCGCGGTCACAGCCCCGATCAGTTCGCGGCCCAGGCCTACAGCGGCGTCTACGTCATCGCCGAGGCCATCAAGCTCTCCGGCGGCAAGACGGGCCGCGACGACGTGAAGGCGGGCCTGGCCAAGGTGAAGGGCTTCGACACGCCCCTCGGCAAGTTCTCGTTCCTGCCGAACCGCGACGGCGACCACGAGCCCGCGGTCCAGGTCGTGAAGGACGGCAAGTTCCAGATCATGCAGTGAATCCGGACCGTTCCGGCGGCACAACGGCGGCCGCTCCGGTGATCCGGGGCGGCCGCGGCCGCGGTCGAGGGCAGCGTGCAGCAGGCGATCAACGGCCTCTTCCTGGGCAGCATCTACGCGCTCTTCGCGCTCGGCTACACCCTCGTCTTCGGCGTGCTCGACATCCTCAACCTGGCCCACCAGGCGGTGTTCATGCTGTGCGCCTTCACGGCGCTGGCGCTCGTCTCGGTGCTCCACCTTCACGCCCTGGTGGCCCTGCCCGCCGCGATCGTGGCGGCGGGGTTGATCGGGATCGTGCTCGACCGCATCGCCTTCCGGCCCCTGCGCGGGCGGAGCGACTCCAACATCTCGGGCCTCATCAGCTCGCTGGCCGCGGCCACCCTCTTCGAGTCGATCGCGGTCGGCATCTGGGGGCCGGACATCTCCCGCTTCCCCTTCGGCGTGGTCCCGGATCGGCAGCTCCACGTGGCAGGGGCGGTCATCTCCGAGCTGCAGATGGTCATCATCGGCATCTCGGTGGTCATGATGGGCGCCCTCACCTGGCTCGTCCGCCGCACGCGGCTGGGGCGCCAGATCCGGGCCGTGGCCGAGAGCCCGCTCGCCGCCCGCATCATGGGCGTCAACGTGGATCGCGTCATCGCCGCCTCCTTCTTCATCTCGTCGGCCCTCGGCGGCGCCGCCGGGGTGCTCTTCGGGCTCGCGTTCAACAACGTCTCGGCCGACATGGGCCGAAGCGTGGAGCTGAAGGGGCTGGCGGTCATCATCCTGGGCGGGATGGGGAGCATGCCGGGCGCGGTGCTGGCCGGGTTCGGCCTGGGCCTGATCGAGGTGTTGACGGTGGCGAAGCTCGGATCGAGCTACCGCGACGCGGTCTCCTTCGGCGTGCTCTTCCTGGTGCTGCTGCTCCGGCCGCGCGGCCTCCTCGGCCAGGTGGCGACGCGGCTCGCGTGACGAGGGTCCCTTGACGCTCGACGCCCTCCGCGACCTCTGGCTGACGTACCAGTCGGCCGTCGCGTTCATCGGCATCAACGGCCTGCTGGCGCTCTCGGTCTACGCCACGCTCTCCTGCGGCCAGCTCTCGCTCGCCAACGCCGGCTTCATGGCCATGGGGGGCTACACCGCCGCCCTCCTCACCCTGCACGCGCCCGCCGTCCCCTTCCCGCTCGTGCTCCTGGCGGGCACGGTGGTGCCGGCGCTGGTGGCCCTGCCGCTCGGCCTCCCCGTGCTGCGGCTGCGGGGGGTCTTCCTCGCCATCGCGACCATCGGGTTCGGGGAGATGGTCCGGCTGGCGCTCGTCAACTGGGACTACACCAACGGCGCGCTGGGGCTGGTGGCCATCCCGCAGCGAGCGGGCCTGGTGAGCATCTACCTCTGCCTGGCCCTGGCCCTCTTCGTCTTCTGGCGCATCCGCGGCTCGAAGACGGGCTACGCCCTCGAGTCGATCCGGCAGGACGAGCCGGCGGCGCGCACGATGGGGATCGACACCACCGCCCACAAGCTGGCCATGTTCGTGCTGGGCGGGGCGCTGGCCGGCCTGGCGGGAGGGCTGGAGGCGCACCTCACCTTCATGGTGGCGCCGAGCGGGTACGGCTTCTCCCGCGTGGTGGACATGCTGGTCCAGGCCGTGGTGGGCGGGATCGCGCACTTCATCGGCCCGGCCCTGGGCGCGGCCTTCCTGACCCTGCTGCCGGAGGTGCTCCGGGAGCTGTCGCGCCTGTCGGGCCTGCAGCCCGGGCCGCTGCGTCTCTTCGTGAACGGCCTGGTGCTGCTCCTCGTCATCATCTTCCTGCCCAACGGGCTGGTCTCCCTGCCCGCGCGCCTGCGCGAGCGGCGCGAGGAGCGGAGGGAACGCGGTGCTGCTCTCCGTTGAGAACGTCGCGCGGGCCTTCGGGGGCGTGCGCGCCGTCGACGGCGCCAGCTTCGGCGTGGGCGAGGGCGAGGTGCACGGGCTGATCGGACCGAACGGCGCCGGCAAGACCACCCTCCTCAACATGATCTCGGGGCTCCTCCGCCCCACCTCGGGCCGCATCGTCCTGCAGGGGCGCCGCCTCGATCGCCTCCCGCCCCACGCCATCGCCGGCCTGGGCGTGACGCGGACCTTCCAGAACATCCGGCTCTTCGCCGGGCTCTCGGCGGTCGACAACGTGCTCGTCGGCGAGCACCTGCGGCGCGCCGCGCCGCTGTGGCGCCGCATGCTCCTCCTGCCCTCCGCCGGCGTGGAGGAGGCGGCGGCGCGGGAGCGCGCGCTGGCCCTCCTGCGGCGCGTGGGCCTGGAGCCGCGCGCCGCCGAGCGGGCGGGCCACCTCTCGTACGGCGAGCAGCGGCGGGTGGAGATCGCGCGGGCGCTCGGATCGGAGCCGCGGGTCCTCCTGCTCGACGAGCCCACCGCCGGCATGAACCCCGGCGAGGTCCAGGCGGTGGCGGAGCTCATCCGCGAGCTGGCGCGCTCGGGCCACTCCGTGCTGCTGGTGGAGCACAACGTGCCCCTGGTCATGAGCGTGTGCGGGCGCGTCACCGTCGTGAGCTTCGGGAAGGTGATCGCGGACGGCGCGCCGGGTGAGGTGACGCGGGACCCCGCCGTGATCGACGCCTACCTGGGGACGAAGCGATGACCGCGCCGGGCGAGATCCTGCTCGAGGTGCGCGACCTGCACGTGAGCTACGGCCACGTGCACGCCGTCCGCGGCCTCTCGCTCTCCGTCCGCGCCGGGCGGATCGTGACCCTGATCGGCCCGAACGGCGCCGGGAAGAGCAGCACGCTGGGTGCCATCTCGGGGCTGATCCGGCCGCGCGCCGGGACGGTGCGGCTCGAGGGACGCGACCTGAGCGGCGTGCCGGCGCACGCGGCCGTCGCGCACGGGCTCGTCCTCGTGCCGGAGGGGCGCGCCGTCCTGGCGCGGATGAGCATCCACGAGAACCTGGTGATGGCGGCGGAGAGCCGGCCGCGGGCGGTGCGCCCGGCGGAGCGCCACGCGCTCATCGAGGAGCAGTACGCGCGCTTCCCGGTGCTGGGCGAGCGGCGGCGCGCGCTGGCCGGGACGCTCTCCGGCGGCGAGCAGCAGATGCTCGCCATCGCGCGCGGCCTCCTGGCCCGGCCCCGCGTGCTGATGCTGGACGAGCCCTCGATGGGGCTCGCCCCGCAGATGGTGGAGCGCATCTTCGAGCTGCTGGTCGCCATCCACCGCGAGGGCACGACCCTCCTCCTCGTGGAGCAGAACGCGCGCATGGCCCTCGAGGTCTCCGACGACGCCTACGTGCTGGAGCGCGGCGCGCTGGTGCTGGAGGGCCCGGCCGCCACCCTGGCCGCCGATCCGCGCGTGCGGGACGCCTACCTCGGCGGCGACGTGGCCTGACGGCCCGGCCGACCCCTCGCGACCGATCGGCGGACGAAAGACGGGGCCGGCCCCTGCTCGGAGCCGGCCCCGTCACACTAGCCGTGGTGCCCGCCTCGGCTAGAAGAGGTAGAACATCGAGAACTGGTAGCGCTGGTCGTGCGCGAGGGTGTTGTCGCGGAGCACGTCCTCGAACCAGGCGACCTCGGCCCCGAACCGGACGGACTGGGTGGCGTCCCAGAAGATGGCGCCGTCCGCCCACCGCTGGCGCTTGAAGACGCCGCTGCCGGCCGACGTCGGCGCCAGGTTCATGGCGTTGTCGGAGTTCACCTGCGAGTAGTTGCCGGCCAGCCACACCGACCCCCGGTCGACGGGGAGGTAGTACTGGAGGCCGACCATGAACGAGCGCACCTGGATGGCGTCGAGGCCCGTCCCGTTGAAGGCCACCAGGCCGGGATCCACCGAGTTCGTCCCGAGCACGTTCACGCCGGCGATGCCGTTCGCGAAGCCGCTGTAGAGGTCCTGGATCCCCTGGCCACGCACCCAGGAGGCCGTCGCGGTGAGCGCGTTGGAGCGATCGTCGGCCTTGGCCGGGATGATGGGGATGAGGCCGTCGACCGAGATCCCCCAGCCGGTGGCGGTGCTCTGCTGCGTCAGGACCGGCTGGTTCGGCGTCTGGAGCGCGAAGCGCCGCACCACCCCCGACACGCCGATCATGAGCGGGTCGACGGCGGTGCCGGTCGAGCCGGCCGTGTGCACGCCCTGCCAGTGGTTGAGTGCGAGGCGCAGGCCGCCCTGGGCGTCGGGGGTCGACGCGTCGCGCTGGGGAGGCCGGAGCGCGGCCACCGCCACCTCCACCGTGACCGGATCGGACCGGAACGTCTCCGAGAGCCGGAACTGGCCGGTCCGGGAGTAGATCTGGCCCGGCACTCCCTGGATCTCCAGCGTGTTCGGGTGGAAGTAGGGCTGCCAACCGAAGAGCTCCCAGTACTGGCCGCCGAGCACGTCGCCGTAGGGCGTCTCCAGCTTCGCGACCGCGTGCCGCACGCGCAGGCCGGCGTTGTTGAAGAAGCTGCCCTCGGTGTTGCCGCCCGCTCCGTTGGGCTGGTTGCCGAAGAAGTCCGTCTCGATCAGGCCGCTGCCCTTCATCCCGCGGAAGTCGGGGCTCGAGAAGCGGAAGCCGAGGCGCGAGTTGCGGATGGTGAACTGGGTGCGGCCGTTGTCGGCCGCGTAGGTCCCGGCGTGCGGCAGGACCGGGTTCCCGGGCACCTCGCCCACGCCCTCGCGCGTGTCGTGGATGGCGTCGAATTCCGCGAAGCCGTACACCTGGGCCGTCCACTTGTTGACCACGAAGGTGGTCGCCTTCTGCGGCGTCACCGCCGAGATGGCCGTGACGCGCGGCGGCGTGCCGCCCACGGGCTGCCCGTCGCCGCCCGCCGTCGACACGGACGGCGGCGAGGTCTGGGCGTACGCCGCCGAGCCGGCGACGAGGGCGGTGAGGCAGAGAGAGGCCAGAAGTCGTCTCATCAGGATCTCCGTCTAGAGGTGCGCGGACTATGGCGGCCCTCTGTGACGGGACCTTGACGGGGACGGAATCTTTCGGTGACGGACCGTCACCGCGGGTGTCATCGGCGGGCCCGACCGGCGGGCGAGCGCCCGTGCCGCGACTCTTTTCCGCGGCTTCACCGCTCCGTCACGGAAACGTCACCGGGCGCCGATACACACCGCCCGTCCACCTCTCACGGAGACTCCATGAACAAGCTCCTCGCGGTCCTCACGGCCGCCGCCGCGCTCTCGGCGGGCGTCGCCCGGGCCGAGGCCCCGCTCCTCGTCAACGGCGCCGGCGCCACCTTCCCCTTCCCGCTCTACTCGCGGTGGTTCTCGGACTACAACAAGCTCCACCCGCTCGAGCGCTTCAACTACCAGTCGATCGGATCGGGCGGCGGCATCAAGCAGATCACGGAGCGGACCGTCGACTTCGGCGCCTCGGACGCGCCGATGACCGACGAGGAGCTGGCGCGGGCGCCCGGCATCGTCCACGTGCCGACGGTCCTGGGCGCGGTGGTCGTCACCTACGCCGTGCCGGTGGAGGGCCTGCGGCTCACCCCCGCGACCCTGGCCGGGCTCTTCCTGGGCACCGTGTCTCGCTGGAACGACCCCGCGCTCGCGCGCGACAACCCGGGCCTGAAGCTCCCCGACCTGGCGGTGACGGTCGTGCACCGCTCCGACGGATCGGGGACCACCAGCATCTTCACCGACTACCTGGCCAAGGTCTCCCCGGAGTGGAAGGCGAAGGTGGGCGCGGGCAAGGGCGTCCACTGGCCGGCCGGGCTGGGGGCCAAGGGGAACGAGGGCGTCACGGGGCTCGTCAAGTCGACGCCCGGCGCCGTGGGGTACGTCGAGCTCGCCTACGCCCACCAGAACCAGCTGCCCATGGCGCAGCTCCTGAACCACGACGGCCTCTTCGTGAAGCCCTCCCTCGCCAGCACCTCGGCCGCGGCCGCCGGCGTGGCGATGCCGCCCGACTTCCGGGTCTCCATCACCGACGCGAAGGGCAAGGACGCCTACCCCATGGCCTCCTTCACCTACCTGCTCGTCCACCGCGACCAGCCCGACGCGGCCCGCGGCGGGGCGCTGCTCCGGTTCCTCTGGTGGGCCGTGCACGACGGACAGGCCTCGGCGGCGCCCCTCGACTACGCGCCCCTGCCGGCGCCCGTGGTGGCGAAGGTGGAGCAGGCGCTGCGCACGCTCACGGTGCAGGGAAAGCCGGGCCCCCTTGCCTCCTCCCGTTGACGCCGCGCCGGCGGCGAGGGGGGCCGGCGCCCACGCGGGTGATCGCGCGTGGGGTGCCCTGCTCCTCCTCTCGGGAGCGGGCGTCCTGATCCTGGTCGGCCTGGTCGTGCTCGAGCTGGTGCGGCTGGCTCGCCCGGCCCTCGGGCCCGGCGCGGCGCAGTTCCTCGTCGGCCGCGACTGGGACCCCCTCGCCGGCGCCTTCGGCGCGCTGCCCTTCATCTACGGCACGCTGGTCACGAGCGCAGTGGCGGTGGCGGTGGCGGTCCCGGTCTCGGTGGGAGCCTCGCTCTTCCTGAACGAGATGGGCCCGCCGGCTTTGCGGCCGGTGGTGGGCCTGGCCATCGAGACGCTGGCCGCCATCCCCAGCGTCGTCTACGGGCTCTGGGGCCTCTTCGTCCTCGTGCCCTGGCTGCGCGACGTGGTGGAGCCGCTCCTGCAGCGCGCGCTCGGCTTCCTCCCGCTCTTCCAGGGGCCCGCCCTCGGGCTCGGGTACCTCGCGGGCGGGCTCGTCCTCTCCGTGATGATCCTGCCCACCGTGGTCTCCGTGACGACGGAGGTCCTCAGGACCGCCCCGCCCTCCCTGCGCGAGGCGGCGCTCGCGCTGGGCGGCACGCGCTGGGAGGCGATCCGGCTGGCCATCCTGCCCCACGCCCGGCCGGGCATCGTCGGGGCCGCGCTCCTGGGGCTGGGGCGCGCGCTGGGCGAGACCATGGCGGTCACGATGGTGATCGGCAACGCGCCGGAGATCCACGCCTCGCTCTTCGCCCCGGGGTACACGCTGCCGGCCGTGATCGCCAACGAGTTCGCCGAGGCGACGAGCGCGGTGCACGTGGGGGCGCTGGCGGGCCTGGCGCTGGTCCTCTTCGGCCTCGCGCTCCTCCTCAACGGAGCGGCGCGCCTGCTGGTGCGCGCGGTGGCGCGCGGCCCGGCGGTGGGGCGCGCATGAGGTCGTTCCGCGCGCGGCGCCTGGTGAACGCGGCCGTGACCGCCGGGTGCGCGGTCCTGGTGGCGGCGGCGCTGGTCCCGCTCGGCTCGCTCCTGTGGCTGGTCGTGTCGCACGGCGTGCGCGGCCTCGACGCGGCCTTCTTCACCTCGCTCCCCACCCCGGTGGGGGAGCCCGGCGGCGGCGTGGGCAACGCCATCGTCGGCACCGCCGTGATGGTGGGCATGGCGTGCCTGGTCGGCGTGCCGGCGGGGGTCGGCGCGGGCGTCTACCTGGCCGAGCGTGGCGACGGGCGCCTGGGCGGCGCCGTGCGGTTCCTGGCGGAGGTCTTCTCGGGCGTGCCCTCGATCGTGATCGGGATCGTGGCCTACGGGCTGGTGGTGATCCCGATGCGGCGCTTCTCGGCGCTGGCGGGCTCGCTCGCCCTGGCGATGCTCATGATCCCCACCCTGGCCCGCTCGACGGAGGAGCTGGTGCGGCTGGTGCCGCACACGCTGCGCGAGGCCTCGCTGGCGCTGGGCGTGGCGGGGTGGAGGACCAGCCTGCGCGTGGTGCTCCGGACGGCGGCCGGGGGTATCCTGACCGCGGTGCTGCTGGCGGTCGCGCGGGCGGCCGGCGAGACGGCCCCGCTGCTCTTCACGGCCCTCAACAACCAGTACTGGAGCCTCCGGCCGGACCAGCCCATGGCGTCGCTCACGGTGCAGATCTTCAACTACGCCATCAGCCCCTACCCGGACTGGCACCGGAAGGCATGGAGCGCGGCGCTCGTCCTGCTGCTGGTGGTGGGGACCCTGAACGTCGCCGCGCGCCTGGCCCTGCGCCACGGCACGGTGGGGGGCCGCACGTGATCGCGACGGCGAGGCCGGCGGCGGGCACGGCCGCTCCCCCCAAGATCCGCGTCGAGCGGCTGCAGGCCTGGTTCGGGAGCCGCCAGGTGCTGCGGGACGTGTCCCTCGACGTCCCCGCCCGCTCGGTCACGGCCATCATCGGCCCCTCGGGCTGCGGGAAGTCGACCTTCCTCCGCTGCCTCAACCGGATGCACGAGCTCGTCCCCGGCGCGCGCTCCGAGGGCGGCGTCTTCGTCGACGGCGACGACCTCTACGGCCGCGGCGTCGACCCCGTCCACCTCCGGCGGCGCGTGGGCATGGTGTTCCAGCGCCCCAACCCGTTCCCCACCATGTCCATCGCCGACAACGTGGCCGCCGGCCCGCGCCTGAACGGTCGCCGGCGCGACCTGGGGGAGCTGGTGGAGCGCTGCCTTCGCCAGGCGGCGCTGTGGGAGGAGGTCCGCGACCGGCTGGGCGCCTCGCCCACGTCGCTGTCGGGCGGGCAGCAGCAGCGCCTCTGCATCGCCCGCGCGCTGGCCGTCGAGCCCGAGGTCCTGCTCATGGACGAGCCCGCCAGCGCCCTCGATCCGATCGCGACCGCCAAGCTCGAGGAGCTGATGCACGAGCTGAAGGAGCGGTACACCATCGTGATCGTCACGCACAACATGCAGCAGGCGGCGCGCGTCTCGGACCGGACCGCCTTCTTCTACCTGGGCGAGCTGGTCGAGGCGGGGAGCACGGAGCAGATCTTCACCAACCCCCGCGAGCAGCGGACCGAGGACTACGTCACCGGCAAGTTCGGATAGGCGGGAGCGACATGGGGCCGACGCACACCGACAAGACCTACGAGCAGGAGCTGCAGCAGCTCCGCGACCGGCTGCTCGCCATGGGGGGCAAGGTCGAGCAGGCCATCGCCTCCAGCGTCCGGGCCGTGATGGAGCGCGACGCCGCGCTGGCGGAGAGGGTGGCGGCGAGCGACGTCGAGGTGAACCGGCTGGAGGTGGACATCGACGGCGCCTGCCGGCGCCTGCTGGCGCTCCGCCAGCCGGCGGCCAGCGACCTCCGCTTCATCACCACCGCGCTCAAGATCGTCACCGACCTGGAGCGCATGGGCGACCTGGCGGTCAACATCGCCGAGCGCGCCGTGGACCTGTGCCAGACGCCCCCGCTGCGCCCCTTCCACGACCTCTCCACCCTGGCCGAGCTCTCCGAGGCGCAGCTCCGGAAGGCGCTCGACGCCTTCGTCCAGCGCGACGCGGCCCGCGCCGAGGAGGTGCTGGGGGGAGACGCCCTGCTCGACGCCCTCTACCTGAAGATCTTCAACGAGGTCCTGCAGCTCATGATGGAGGACGCGCGCGTCATCCGCCGGGCGACGGCGATCCTGTTCATCGCCAAGCACCTCGAGCGCTTCGGCGATCACGCCATGAACGTCGCCGAGATGGTGATCTACATGGTGCGCGGCACCGACGTCCGGCACCCGCACAGCCGGGCGGCCACCGACTGACCGCGCCGCGCGCGCCGGTCAGGAGCGGGCGGCGTGCGGGAGCGGCGCGACGGGCGGCGCAATCGACGGCACGCGGCGCTCGATCCTGGCCGGGATCGTCACCACGTCCCCGGACGGCTCCAGCCCCTCGTCGGCCAGCAGCGCGAGGAAGACGGCCCGTGCGTCGTCCGCCGCCCACGCGCGCACGTGGGCGCTGCGCCGCCGCCCGTGGCAGGTACAGGAACACTCGAAGAACCGCTCTCGACGGGTCGCCATCTCGCCTCTCCGGTGGCGCCGTCGATAACACGGCTCCGGGCACGGCGCCGTGCGGCCGT